>JAQGKH010000162.1 GCA_028290225.1 Devosia sp.
CAATGCCTTGGTGCAAACCCTCTCGGCCGGCATGAAGCGGCGCCTCGAGATTGCGCGCGCCCTGGTGCATGACGCCCGCATTCTCGTGATGGATGAACCAACGGTGGGCCTCGATGCGCGCTCGCGCGACGCCGTCTGGGAGTACCTGGCCCGGCTGCGCGCCCAGCGCGACCTGACGCTGATCATTACCACTCATTATGTCGAAGAAGTCGAGAACTGCGACCGGGTGTGCATCATTGACCAGGGCAAGGTAGTGGCGCTTGACACGCCCAATGCCCTCAAGGCGCAGCATGGGCAGGCATATATCCGCCTCCGCCCCGCCGATGCAGCCGCCGCGGAGGCGATCACCGCACGCTATCCGGACCTGGTGACCGCCGTGCCGGAGGGGCTGCTGGTTCGCATCCCCGAGCAACAATTCACTCGGGCCTTCCTAGGCGAGTTCGGCGACCGGTTGGACGACCTGTCCTTTGATCGCTCCAGTCTCGCTTCGGTGTTCCTGACGATCACCGGCCGCCAATTGAGCCGGCCGGAGCCGGTGGCCGGCAAGCGGGAGGGGCGCCTTTGAGTGCAGAGAACGACTTTCCCGAAACCGAGCCTCTCGGGCCCGTCGCCCTGGCAAGCGGGGTCTTTGCGATCTGGCTGCGCGAGATCAAGCGCGCGGCCCGCGACAAGGGGCAGTTGATCGGGGGCGTGAGCCGGCCTTTGCTCTGGGTCCTGGTCATGGGAATTGGGCTCAACCCGTATTTTCGGGGGGAAATCTATGGTGCAGTGCGATTCGTCATTCCGTTCACCTATCTGCAGTTCATCTTCCCGGCCGTTATTGCGCTCAACATCATGTATACCTCCGTGCAATCGGCGGTGTCGCTGATCTGGGATCGCGAGTTCGGCTTTCTGCGCGAAGTGCTGGTGTCTCCCATGCCGCGGAGCCTCGTATTACTGGGCAAGGTGCTGGGCGGCGCCACCGTGGCAATGTTCCATGGCTGCCTGGTGTTGATCCTGGCGGCCTTTGTTGATGTGCCCATTGCTCCGGCCGATATTGCGATGGGCCTGGCCTTGATGTTCCTGCTGTCCTTTGGGCTGACCTCGCTGGGCATTGTCATTGCGCATCGGGTCCGCAGCTTTGAAGGCTTCGGGGTGTTTTCCAATGCCGTGATCCTGCCGCTGTATTTCCTCTCCAGTTCGGTGTTCCCGCTGGATCCGGCACTGTCTCGCGCCCAGGCCGCGATCATTTACCCCGAATGGCTGGTGTTCCTGATCCACGTTAACCCGATGACCTATGCCATCGATGCGCTCCGCAAGAACTTCATCGGGTTCTCCCAGTTCGATCCAGGCCTAGGGCCGCTGGTGCTGGCGGGCATGTGCGTGGTGTTCTTTGGCTGGGCGCTGTTCGATTTCCGCAAGACCTGACCCATGGCCCGCCGCTTGTTCGAGATCGCGACGCAATATGCCTGGTTGATCGGCGGATTGGCGCTGCTGCTGGCGGTGTATCTGCTCCCGCCCGATACGTCGCTGTCCGAAATTCGCCGCCAAGGCCAGCTAACCGCCTGCCTCCCGGTTGCCCGTCCACCCCTGGTGACGGACGATCCAGCCAGGCCGGGGCTCGAAGCGGAATTGCTGCAGATGATCGCGGCGGAGATCGGGGTCCGGTTCCGGCCAGTCACTGTGCCAGCAATGGGCGAGGATTTCGATCTAAGTCTATGGCGAATCAGCCGCGCACAATGTGCAATTGTGGGCGGCGGCACTCTCGACACTCCGGCGACCCGCGCCTTGCTGGATGTGACGCCGCCGTTCGGGGATACCGGCTGGGTGGTGCTGTCGGGGCAGGCGCAGGGACTGCTGCCCAGCGGGAAGGGGGCGGTTCTGGCCAATGTGCCCGGAGCGGACCGGCTGGCACTGTCCCGGTTCTTGCGGGCACAAGAGATCACAACGCAACTGGTCCGTTCACCCGATGAGTTAGCGGAAGCAATAAGGAGCGGGGCGGCCGATTTCGGCATTGCCGACGCGCTTTATGCGCGGCAGCTTGCCACCGATAATGGCTTTCTGGTCAGCGACCTGCCCCCGCCGCTTGGGCGCGATCCCCTGGTTTTCGGCCTGTGGAAGGGTGATCTGACACTGAAGCGCGCAATCGTTTCGGCTTTTGCCCGCATCCGCGATGACGGGCGGCTCGCAGCCGTATCGGCTCGTTACCTGGACTAACGCGAGCGTGCCGGCGATCTAATCGATAAGGGCCAGAAAGGCAGCGACCACCGGCGACAACCAGAGCTGGACTTTGCCAGTGGCAAAGACGACCACCAGCGCAACGCTCACCAGCAGGCGGCGACGCTCCAGCCAGGCCGCAATCTCGCTCGACCGGCCCCAAAGTGCCCCCGCGGCCAGGGGTGGCAGAGGGAGCAGGTTGATCAGCCCGAACAGCACGGCGCTCGTCGAGAGCACTTGCAGCCCATTGGTCACGATGGCGCCCCAGGCCAGCGACTCCATGTTGACTGCAAGCGGAATGAGGCGCTGCGCCA
>JAQGKH010000210.1 GCA_028290225.1 Devosia sp.
GCTGCTGACCAAGGTGGGCGTGTTTGCGCTGCTGCGCACCATGGTGGTGCTGCTGCCCGCGAGCGGCGCCCTGCTGCAGCCTTTGCTGGCCATGGCGGCGATCGCCAGCCTGCTGCTGGGGCCGCTCGGCGCCATCGCCGAAACCAATTTGCGCCGCGCCATCGGTTTCATCCTGATCGGTGGCATCGGCGCGGTGCTGGCGGGCATTGCCATGCCCACGCTCGACGGGATCGGCGGAGCCGCGCTTTATATCCTGCACGCCATTGTTTCGCTGAGCGCGCTTTATCTCGTCGCTGGCTTGATCGAGCGACGTACCGGACAGACCGATACCCGCCAGATGGGCGGGCTTTATGCCGCCTCGACGCCCGTTTCCATCCTGTTCCTTGTGCTGGTACTGGCCGTGGCGGGCGTGCCGCCGCTGCTGGGGTTCTGGCCCAAACTGCTGCTGCTGCAGGCGGCGCTGGAGGGCGCAGATGGCGCGCTCGATTCCTGGCGCCTGCTGCTGGCGCTCGGATTGCTGCTCAATGCCGTGCTGACGCTGGTGGCCGGCAGCCGGCTTTGGGCCCATATCTTCTGGCGCAGCGGCCCCGAAGGAGCCGGCTCCGAGCATGGGAGCGTGCCGCTCATGGCGGTGGCGCTGCGGCCCAATCTCTTGACGCTGGGCGCCAGCAGCGTCCTGGTGCTGGCGGTGGTGCTGGGGGGATTGTGGCCCGAGCCGCTGTTGCAGGCCGCGCGCCTGGGGGCGGCGGACATGATCAACCCGCAGCGCTACATTGCCGCTATTGGCCTTGCGGGAGAAGTTCCATGAAACTGCCACTGCTGGTGATCGTGCTGGCGCTGATCTGGTTGGCCATCACGGGCAATTTCAGCGGCGCCAATCTGCTGTTCGGCGCCCTGATCGCCGTGGGAGCCGTGTTGCTGCTGCGCGATTCGGTGGCGCCGCCCCGCGCCCTGCATCGCCTGCGGCGGATCGTCTCGCTGGCATGGCTGTTCTTGTATGAACTCAACCTCAGCGCCATCCGGGTGGCGATCCTGGTGCTGACGCCCAACCTCAAATCGGCGCTGCGGCCGGCCGTCGTGGCGGTGCCGCTCACCGTCACCAGCGATGCCGAGATCACCCTCCTGGCCAATCTGATCACCCTGACCCCGGGCACGCTCAGCATCGATGTTTCCCCCGACCGCAGCCACCTTTATGTGCATGCGCTATCGGTGCCAGACCCGCAGGCGCTGATCGCCGAAATCGGCGCCGGCTTTGAAGCCCGCATCCGCAAGGTGTTCCAATGATGCCGGCAAGCGAGTTCCTGGCCGCGGCAACGACTCTGGCGCTGGTGGTGCAGGCGCTGGCGCTGCTGCTGTCGGTGGTGCGGATCGTCATCGGGCCGACCCTGCCGGACCGGGTGCTGGCGCTCGATCTGCTGACCGTCGTGGCGTTGGGCTTTGTCAGCATCATCGCGATTCGCACCGGGCTGATGCTGTATCTCGATATCGCCATTGCTTTGGGGTTGCTGGGGTTCCTGGCCACCATTGCCCTGGCCCGATACCTGTTGACCCGGCGCATCGCGTCGGCCCGGACCCTGCCGGAGACCAAACCATGATCGTCGAACTGGCACTGTACGGGGGCGCGATGCTGATGCTCCTGGGCTCGCTCTTCAGCCTGCTGGCAACGATAGGCGTGCTGCGCTTTCCCGACCTGCTGACCCGCATGCATGCGGCCTCCAAGGCTGGCGCGGTGGGCGGCGGATTGCTGCTGCTGGCGGTGGCGCTGGTGAGCCTTGATGCGGCGGTGGCGCTGCGGGCGCTGCTCGGAATCCTGTTCCTGCTGCTGACTACGCCGGTGGCGGCCCATCTGCTGGCGCGAGTGAGTTACCAACCGGCCGCTGAGCCAAAGCAAGACGCGGCGCCGCGCTCAGAGCAATAGGGCAGTAATAGGTTCGCCCTGGCCGGGGATGCACAATTGTCGCAAGGTTTAAGACCTTGGTGCAGTTGCGTAGGCGGATAAAGCCGCATAAGTAAACTGTATGGCGACGAGCGATGCTCGCCCAAAAACAATAATAGAAAGGTTGACAAATGAATGACACCGCTGACGCGGCAAGCGGCTACGAGACGGATCTTATTGAACTGAGTTCGGAGATCGTCTCGGCTTACGTCAGTCATAATGCCGTGAGTCCAACCGACCTGACCAAGCTGATCTCCGAAGTGCACGGAGCGCTGCGCTCGCTGCAGTCCAACGAAGTTCCCGCCCCGCCGCCCGAAGAACTCAAGCCTGCCGTATCGGTCCGCAAGTCGGTTGCGCCCGATTACATCATCTGTCTTGAAGACGGCAAGAAGTTCAAATCGCTCAAGCGTCACCTGCGCACGCACTACAACATGTCTCCCGAAGAATATCGCGAGAAGTGGAGCCTGCCTGCTGACTACCCGATGGTGGCCCCCAACTATTCAGCGACTCGCTCCAAGCTGGCCAAGGACAATGGCCTGGGCCGCAAGGCCGGCTAAGCCAGCCATCCGCCAAGAAACGCCGCGCCCGCAACGCTTTCGAGCCGTGGCGGCCCGGCGAGAAACGCACTTCAAACGGCCGCTCATGGAGCGGCCGTTTGAATTTAAACGCAGCTTTTCCCCGCCCAGTTATCCCCGCCCCGCTTTACCACCGCAGTATCTAGGAATAAATTCCTTGGATAGGCGGAGGTTGCAAGATGCTGAGGCAAGCGGGGGCGAGGGGTCAAACTCCCAATGACGCCGGGTTCGAGCAGGTGATTGCCCTGGTGGCGCAGCAGAAAAGCATTGCCCCGGAACTGATTAGGCACCATTCGCGCTGTGCATTTTCCACCGCCCGGGCGCGGCAGCTGGCCATGTATCTGTCGCATGTGGCCTTGGGCAGGACCCTCACCCAGGTGGGAATGGCCTTTGGGCGTGACCGGACAACAGTCTCATATGCCTGCGCCCTGATCGAGGACATGCGCGACGACCCGCGATTCGACAACGAAGTGTGTGAACTGGAAGGGCGAATCGAAGCCATGATCGGCAGCGAGCGCGGGAGCCATCATGCCCACTAAGCCCGCAACCGGCACCGCCGCGCCGTCCCGCATGGCGGAAAGCCCGCTGCTGCGCCTGGCGGCGAGCCGGGAAGCCGATGGCCAGCCATTCCTGCAACCGCACCAGCTGCTGGCGGCCGACCGGCTGGCGCGCCTGGTGGAGCGGGCACGGCTGGGCCCAAGGCTGACCATGTCCTATGATCCTGCCCGCGTGAGTTCTGGCCGGGGCAGCGGCAATTCGGCCGCCGAGATGTCCGATTCGGCCGCCGCCGCCCGCCGCCGCCTGGGGCTCGTTGCCGCCGCCATGCCCACCGATTGCTGGGGCGTGGTGATCGATGTCTGCGGGTTCGGCAAGGGCTTGCAGCTGGTGGAAACCGAACGGCAATGGCCGCGGCGCAGCGCCAAGCTGGTGCTCCGCATCGGGCTGGAGCATCTCGCCAATATCTGGGGCCTTTCAGCCGGCGCCAGCGGCTTTGAGCACGGCCATCAGCGTCATTGGCTCGGCGAACGCCTGCCGCTGATCGCCGAAAAGCCCGAAGCGCCCGCTTAGCTCAGGGCGCGCCCTTCGGCTCGGATGCGGTTGACCATGGCGACGAGGCCATTGGAGCGCTGCGTGGTCAGGTGTTCGCGCAGCCCCAGTTGGTCGAAAACGGCGATGGCATCGGTTTCGGCAATTTCCCTGGCGGGCCGGTCCGAATACAGCGCGAGCAGAATCGCCACCAGCCCCTGCACGATCATGGCATCGCTTTCGCCGCGATAATGGATGATGGTCTGGCCGTCCTGCTGTTGGGCGTCGGCCTTGAGCCAGACCTGGGACATGCAGCCATTGACCTTGTTGGCCTCGTTCCGCTCGGACGGAGCCAGCTTGGGCAGGGCCTGGCCCAGCTCGATCAGGTAGCGGTAGCGTTCTTCCCAATCATCGAGGAACTGCAGGTTCTCGGCAATGTCTTGAAAGGCTTGTGGCTGGCTCATGGCGCTTACCTAGGGCAGGTCGCGGCGATTTTCCAGATGCTTGCGTTAGCTGGGACGCGGGCGCGGCCGCGGCAACGGCACTGAGCCAGCAAGCGGCGCTGTGGATGGCTCCGAGATCTGGACCGGGCTGGGCGGCTGGCCCGGCGCCCCAAGCACCCCCGACAGCAAGGCCTTGCCGCCAATGCATTGGATGCTGGCGCAGGTGACCTGCTCGACCCCGTGGGCCACGACGTCGCGCCCGGCCGCCACGGCGGTACGGGACAGATCCGACCCCATGCTGGCCAGATCCACGCCTGGCTTGATCACCATATAGGCCAGGCACAGCCAGAATGCCGAGCGCAGCAAGAACATCATAGCTTTCCCGTCCACCTTAAAAGGGTCTGCCTCCCCATCCATTTATCCCCAGCCGCACCGATCGATAAGCTTTGATGCAAATGCTGCTTAACGGATTTGTCCTGCACACACCTTGTTTACGCTAACCCGAGAAAGCCGCCCCGGATCGGCGCCAAAGCCCGCCGGATGCGGGCCATTTAAGGCGCTCTTAGCTCTTGGGTTGCAGGGTGCGGGCAGTATCCAAGCCGAGGGGCGAACTGCTCCCGGTGCGGTGTCCCGGTGTTGTTTCGGGATCAAAGTGCGAGTGTAAACCTATGCGTAGCCTCTACTCTTTCGGCGCAAGCAAAGAGATGAGCCTGGCCGTTTCGGGCACCGGGCACCGCCCGGAAATGCTGCGCCGCAAGACGTTGGGAAACAACGCAAGGTTCCTGCTGCTGGCTTCCGTGCTGGCCATGCCTTTTGCGGTATTCTGGATGGTGAACGGCCAGGAACTGCCCTTTATCGTGTCCGCGATAGGGCTGGGAATCGCCATGGCCACCATGGCCCTGCATGGCAATCGCCATTATGAGGAAGCGGCGGCAGGACAGGTGTTCGGCGTGCTGGCGCTGGGTCTGGTAATGACCATCGCCGATCCAAGGCTGGTCGATGCGGGTCTGGCGACGGCGCTGATGGGACCGGTTCATGCCTCGCTGCTGGCCCGCCCGCCCTTGCGCAAGCTGAGCTGGTTCATGCTGGCCGGAGTACTGCTGATCGCCACGATCACGGCGGCCGCCGGCCTGGGTTCCTTCCACATTCCCGAGAACCTGCTCGGGGCGGTATCGGGGGTGCTGTTTGTCGTGTGCGCCGGCATGGTCGCCCATACCGCCCACCAGATCGGCGCCGCCTTCGAGGTTTATGACAAGGCGCAGGTCAGCGCCTATCGGCACCTGATCGAGCATGTCCATGATTCGGTGATCCGCTTTTCAAGCGATGGCGAAGTGTTGCTCGCGTCGCGCTCCTCTGAAGCGCTGTTCGGATGCCGGCGTTACGAATTGTCCGGCGCGTCCTTGAGCGAGCGCCTCCATGTGCTGGATCGGCCGATCTACCTGACCGCATTTGCCGACGCCAACAAAGGGGGCAGGTCACGCGTGGTCGAGGTGCGCATGCGCCAGGACGACCCCGTCGGAGCGACCAGGCTGCCCAGTTACATCTGGGTCGAGGCCAGTTTCTCCCCAGTGCTCGAGGACGCTCCGGCAGAGGGCGGTTTTGAAGTGGTGGCGCTGTTCCGCGACGTCACCGCCCGCAAGGACAACGAATCGGCAATGCGCGAAGCCCAGCGCGTGGCCGAGGAAGCCTCCGTGGCCAAGTCGCACTTCCTGGCGACGATCGGGCACGAACTGCGCACCCCGCTCAACGCGGTGGTCGGTTTTTCGGAAATGATGACCAGCGGCATCGGCGGGGATCTGTCGCCTACTCACCGGGAATATGCCGGGCTGATCCACCAGGGCGCCCGTCACCTGCTCGAAGTGGTCCGCATGCTGCTCGACATGAGCAAGCTCGAGGCGGGCAAGTTCGAGCTGCAGACCGAGCCCTTCGCGCCCGCCGACATCATCCAGCCCTGCCTGCAGATGGTGGAAGCTTCGGCCCGCCAACGCGGCATTCGCATCGTGGCCGATATTGCGCCCAAGCTGCCCCCGCTGGTCGCCGATGAGCGCGCCTGCCGGCAGATCCTGTTGAACCTCTTGTCCAACGCCATCAAGTTCAGCCATGACGGGGGCACGGTGACCGTGTCGCTCAAGCGCCAGGGCCAATGCCTCAACCTCTCGGTTATTGACACCGGCATCGGCATGGCGCCAGAAGCGATCTCGCGTCTTGGCGAGGCCTTTTTCCAGGCCCATGATGGCCTAGCGCGCCGCTATGAAGGCACAGGACTGGGGCTATCCATCGTCAAGGGCCTGGTGGAACTGCATGAAGGCACGCTGCGCGCCCTCTCGGAAATCGGAGCGGGGACAACGGTAACGGTTTTGCTGCCGGTAAACGGTCCGGCAATAAAGGTGGAGGAGACTGCCGCCGTAATGCCCCTCCATCGTGAGCCGGCGGCGTCCCTAAATAGTTCATGGCACGACGAAAAAAGAAAAGCGCAATGACGGCAACGACCATCTCGCGCCTGCCTCTGCTGGCGGGCAGCGCCGTGGCGACCACCTTGGGTCGCGCGGGGCTCTGGACCCTTTCACGCTATATGCGCGCGCCGCTGGCCTCGACCGGCCTTTTGGCGCTGGTAACGCTGACGGCGCTGGCCGCCAGCAATGCGCTGTATTTTCAGGCCGGCCGTCATCCGGCGCCGTTTTTCGGCGAACATGCCGGGGTGAGCGAGCCCGCCGATGCGGTGCCGGTGCCGGTGTCTGCGCGCCCGGCGCCGCAGTTGCGCGCCACCCCCGAATCGGCGCCGCAAACCACCGGCACCGTGTCCCAGCAGGCGGCAGCCGCTGCGGTGCCGGCCGTACCCGACCAGCCGGTGGGCAATGCCGAAGTGTTCGAGCTGCAAAAGCGGCTGGTGGAGCTCAAGCTGTTTGACGGCACGGTGGACGGCTATTACGGCCCCCGCACCGCGCGGGCGATCCGCGCCTTTGAGGAACGCAATGGCCTCACCCCGACCGGCGCCATGACCCGCTCGGTGATCGAGGCGATCCTCGGCGCCGACAGCAACGGGGTGGCGCGCCCTGTTCAGCCCGCCGCGGCAGCCCAGCCGGCAGCGCCCGAAGTGGTGACTGCGGCAGTGGCGCCAGCCCCGGTTCCGGCGCCCGTGACCCGGTCGGCGGCCGTCGAGCAGCGCCCCGCAGCCACCCTGCCGCCGGTTCAGCCAATGACCCCGGCCGCCGACCCGGTGGTGACGGCAGCCGCGCAGAGCATCGATTCCATTGTAGCCGCCGTGGATGGCGGTGCGGCTGTGCCGCAGCCGGCTGCATCCCGGCAAGTCGCCGCCCCGCCAGCCTTGGCCGCGACCTCCGCGCCCCCCAGCCAGCCGATGCCCGAGCCGATCCAGGTGGCGTCGCTCGAACCCATGGCCCTGCCGGCAGCGTCCCCGGGCCTGGCCGCGAGCGATCCTGCCGATCAGGTCATGGCCGCCACGAGCCTGCCGCCGGCCAACAACACGCAACTGGTGAGCCAGATCCAGCGCGGGCTGGCTAGTCTGGGGTTTTTTCACGCCCCCATCGATGGGCATCCCGGCGCCGCCACCGCCAAGGCCATCCGCGAATTCGAGAACTTCCACAATTACCGGGTGACCGGCCAGATCGATCCTGACCTGCTCGGCTTGCTGCAGGATGCGGGTGCTTCGATCTAGGTGGGCCCGCTCCGCAGCGATCTGTGGTGTGCCGCCTTTGTGCGCCGGCACAATGACCTGGGCAATTTCTGCGTCGTGTCACGCCGGGGCGATGCCGTGGCGGGGCAGGTCTTTATCGAGGTGGATCATCTCGATGGCACCGCTTCGCTGTTTACGCCCGCCCCGATGGCCAGCCGCCGCGATGACGCAAGCCTGGAATTCCAGCGGCGCTTCAGCCGGGTAGACCCGATCAGGATCCGCGAAAGAATCGCCCAGGAATCCAGGTTCGATCCCGATCTGTGGGTGCTCAGCCTCGATCTGCGCGGCGACGATCCAGGGATCGAGCTGGTGCCCTAGCTCGCCCGCTTGATCCCGAGGCGTTCCAGGCTCTGGACGGCCTGATCCACCGCCGGATTCTGGCTGGCGACAGGCTGCGAGCGGCGGCGCGCTTGCGGCTGGGGCTGATATTGCGGCTTGTTGAGTTCGAGCAGGTTCACCTCGCCACGCCACGCGCTCATCAGATAAGCCATGGCGTCGGGCGGCACGCTGCTGAACAAGCCGGCAAAATCGGCAAGCGCCCGGGAGCGGTCGCTGTCGTGGCTCGTGGCATTGTTCAACACCTTGAGCCCCTCATAGGCTGAGCAGCCAAAGGCGCGCAGGATCACGAACAAGGAGGCGCCGGTGGTGTCGTGGGCAATTTGGCCGCAACGCACTTCATCGAGCCCGGTGATCTGGCTGAGCAGGCGCGTGACCTCCGGGCGCCGACTTTCCGAGAACAGCTTCATCAGCGCCCGGGTCAGTTCCTGATTGGCAACCGAGATCTGCTCGATGGTCTTCTTGATCGGCGCGGGCGGGGTGTCGCGGCGGGCAAAGGACTGGATCACCTTGATGCGATCATCGTCTGACAGGTCGAAAAAGGCCGGAGCCAGCAGTGCGGCGTCGAAATCGTCGCGCCGGGCCAGTTCCTGGGCCACGATATGGTCCATCTGCGCCGAACGGGCCAGGGCGCTGAGATAAGCGCCGCGCGGCACGATGGCGGTGTTGGCCGCCAGGGCGCGATACACCTTGCGCGAATTCATCTGAAACAGCTTGGCCAGCGCCACATTGGAGAGATCGTCGCGTCCGGCCAGAATAGCGGCGGCACCCACATCGCCGCGCGCGATGATGGCCAGCATGGTTTCCTCCGAAAGGGCGGGCACCGTTTCCAGGAATGCGCCGAGATCTTCCCCGATATGGTCCACCACCAGCCGCTCGAGCGGGGGGGACAACAGGTCGGCCCGCCCCAGGATGGCGGCGCCTTTCACCCGGGCCTGTGGACCGGCGGCCGGAAACAGGCGCGTGGCAAGCGCTTCGAACTGGTCCAGCTCGGTTGCCGTGGGTTTGCCGCGCCGGGCATAAGCGTCACAGGCCGCCACCAGCAGCGTATTGGTGCGCTCGATGCCCCCGGTTTCGATCAGGAGCTGAAAGGTTTCGTAAGGCTGAAAGCCAAGCATGTTCCGGACCGTCAAACTGCTGCCGCGCCCAAATCAGGCGTGTTTGCAGTTTTGGCCCCAATTCGTTAGCGGACTGTTAACCATGATGTTCGCTTAGTGGTGGCGGGTGCGGCGGGGGCGTTCGCACCCAGGGTTTAGCTGTGCATGCTGCTGCCGCCGCTAGGGACGGGGGAGCCGAACACTTTGGAGGCCGGCTTGGGAAAGCTCGTCAAATTCGAATTGCGGGAACGACCGGCCAGTGGCCAAACCAAGCCGCGCGGCGACGCCCAGATTCTACTGTTCACCGGGGTCCGCTATGAACGCGGCACCACCTGGCCAGTCGACACCCGGCGCGATCCCTCCCGGCCCAAGCGCCGTCGTGGGTAAGGTCGTTGCATGGGGCGTGGCCTGCCTGCTGGCGACCGCCCTGCTGGGGGCTTGCACGCCTCGGCCCACTGGTGATTTCGGCCGCGCCCGCCCCAGCTATACCCATGACGTGGCGCTGCCGGCAGTGGGCAGGGTTTTTGCCGATGCCCGCGACGAGCCGGTGTCGAGCTTCAACCTGACCGACCAGGAAGAAGAGATGCACAACCGCGTCTGGCGGTTCCTGGTTGCCCCTCACGCCAAGGACTGGTTCTTTGATTTTGCCACCGAGTTGCAGCGCACCCGCATCGCGGCGGAGCTGGACAGCCGCTTCGGGGTGGATCGCTATTACCTCTGGCTGCACAACACGGCGTATCAATCCTCGCCGGTGCGCTACAGCACGGTGGGACGCCATATCGCGGCCGACCTCGACACGCTGCCCGATACGTTTGCAGCCATCTGCGCGGTGATCGAAGTGGACCGGCAACGCGCGCTGGCCGCCGCGGAACTGCGCAGCATCGGCCCGCTGGCCCGGGCCGACATGCTGGCGCGCCGGGCCGAGAACAACACGCGCATCGACTGGTTCGTGCGGGCGCTGGGTTATCGCTACGGGGCATACAATTACGCGCTCGACCAGCTGCTGGTGGAAACGCCCCATGCCCAATCCATGGCCGTGGACGAGGCCCTGCGCCGCTTGGCCGGCTTTGTGAGCCGGGCGGAGCGACGCGACTTCTGCGCTGGGGTGATCGTCGCCGGCGGCGAGCGCGGCCGGGCAGCCTTGCCCTCGCGCTACGAGAGCCAGTGGATCGACCGGGAAGTGGTCGACCAGAAATAAACGGCCGGCAGAAATGGCCCCGCTAGGGTCAGGGCGCCGTGCTGCGATTGCCGCATTGCACCTTGGCCAGCTCCGCCTCGAAGCGCTGGCGCATGGCGGTGTGGGGCGGCGCCAGCCGGATCACGACAAACAACTCGTCGGAGGTCGCTTCCACCACCAGCAGGCCCTCGGCGACATCCAGTTGCTGCTGGGCCAGCAGCCGGGTCTGGGCGGCGTTGAACACCCCAAGTTCCAGCGTTTGCCCGATGCCGTCCCGATTGGTGGTGGAATAGGTCACGACCCCCGCCGAATTAAAGATCGCCAGCGACCAGAACGCGTCGGGCAGGCGGCCGCTCATATAGGCGGGGCCATCGGCCAGATCGATCTGGCAGATGCCATAGGCCAGTTCGGGATCAAGCCCGAGGGGGTTGGGCTGGCCGGGAGCCACGGCCGGAAGGATCACGAGGCGGTTAT
>JAQGKH010000225.1 GCA_028290225.1 Devosia sp.
GCAATCGGCAAAGTTTAACACAAAGTAAAACACCCGCATCTCAGAGAGAAGCGGGTGTTCGATTTATATCGAAATCACAGCTGGCGCAGTAAAGCTTAGAGCGTGCTGGCATGGTCGCGGGCAACGCGGCTGATGTCGGTGCGCGAAATACCCAGGTCGTTCAGCTGGCGATTGTCGAGGGCGGTCAGCTCACGTACGGTCTGCTGGTAAGCGGCCCACTTGCGGAAAGTCTTGCGGATGTCCATTGGAAAAGCTCCTGTTGTTTGCAGGGCTATATCTAGGTGAGTTTGGCTCGCTCTTGCAGTGCGTCATTGGTCAAACGAGCCATGCGCCCCATGCGCGGCTTTAACCACCAAGATTCACCAGCCGTTAAACTTCGCATCAAATTACCCAGGCCGGCGCGGTCCGGCCGCTGCCGCCAGTCCAGACCCCCGCAAAAGCGCTCAGCGGTCGAACAGCGATAAGGTCATTTTGCCGAAGTCAGAGCCCGAAAGCCCCAGCGCATCGGCCTCTCGCGTCGATGAGGCGCCGATTTCCCGTCGGTTTTGCTTGATTTCGACCGGACGCTTGTTGCGCCAGACTGCACGCACAAACATGGCTCGAATTCCTTGCTCTAAGCCGCAATGGGCCAACCATGAAGCCGTTCCGGGCCAATCGCCATGCCGCTTACGTCAAGCAAGGCATGCATTTCCAGCATGGCAATTTCACCACAATGTCGCAAACTGGCTACTCGGCCGCCCGTTGCACCAGCATCGGCCGCCGCTCCATCACCTGTTTCAGGAACGTGCCGGTATGCGACCGCGGATTGGCCGCCACAGCTTCAGGCGTGCCTTGCGCCACGATTTCCCCGCCACCATCGCCGCCTTCCGGGCCGAGGTCGATCACCCAGTCCGCCGTCTTGATCACCTCGAGATTATGCTCGATCACCACCACGGTATTGCCGGTGTCCACCAACTGGTGCAGCACGTCCAGCAGCTTGGCGACGTCATGGAAATGCAGCCCCGTAGTGGGCTCGTCCAGCATATAGAGCGTGCGCCCCGTGGCCCGCTTGGAGAGCTCCTTGGAGAGCTTCACGCGCTGCGCTTCGCCGCCGGACAGCGTCGTCGCCGGTTGCCCCACCTTCACATAGCCCAGGCCCACCCGCTGCAGCGTCGTAAACTTGTCGCGGATGGTCGGCACCGCCGAGAAGAACTCCACCGCTTCATCAATGGTCATGTCGAGCACATCCGAGATCGACTTGCCCTTGAACTGCACCTCGAGCGTTTCGCGGTTGTAGCGCTTGCCCTTGCACACATCGCAGGTGACATAAACATCGGGCAAGAAGTGCATCTCGATCTTGAGCACGCCGTCGCCTTCGCACTTCTCGCAACGCCCGCCCTTGACGTTGAACGAGAAGCGCCCCGGCCCATAACCGCGCGTCTTGGCTTCCGGCAGGCCCGCGAACCATTCGCGCAACGGCGTGAAGGCACCGGTATAGGTCGCCGGATTGGAGCGCGGCGTGCGCCCGATCGGCGACTGGTCGATATCGATCACCTTGTCGAGATGTTCGAGGCCGGTGAGCGACTTGTGCGGCGCCGGCATCACCCGCGCGCCGTTGAGCCGCCGCGCAATGGCCGTATACATCGTATCGATCATCAGCGTGGATTTGCCGCCGCCCGACACCCCGGTGATGGCCACGAACATGCCCAGCGGCACATCCACATCCACATTCTTGAGGTTGTTGCCGGTAGCGCCGCGTACCGACAGCGCCTTGCCTGCCTTGCCTTCGCGCCGCTCGGCCGGGATGGCGATGCCCATGCGCCCGGATAGATACTTGCCGGTGAGGCTGTCTTCATGGGCCAGGATCTGCTCGGGCGTCCCTTCTGCCACGATATGCCCGCCATGCACGCCCGCTCCCGGGCCGATATCGACCACATAATCGGCCGTCAGGATCGCGTCCTCGTCATGCTCGACCACGATCACGGTATTGCCCAGGTCGCGTAGCCGTCGCAGCGTATCGAGCAGGCGCGCATTATCGCGCTGATGCAGCCCGATCGAGGGCTCGTCGAGCACATAAAGCACCCCCGTCAGCCCCGAGCCGATCTGGCTCGCCAGCCGGATGCGCTGCGATTCCCCGCCCGACAGCGTGCCCGAATTGCGCGACATGCTGAGATAATCCAGCCCCACATCGATGAGGAAGGTCAGCCGATCCCGGATTTCCTTGAGAATGCGCTCGCCGATCTGGCGCTGGCTGGGGCTCAGCTGCGCCGCAAGGCCCGCGAACCATTCATCCGAAGCGCGGATCGACATCTCGGTGACCTGCCCGATATGGAGGCCCGCAATCTTGACCGCCAGCGTTTCGGGCTTCAGCCGATACCCGTTGCAAGCCACGCACGGCGCCTGCGACATGTATTTCTCGATCTCCTCGCGCATCCCCGCGCTTTCGGTTTCCTTGTAGCGCCGCTCCAGATTGCTGATCACCCCTTCAAAGGGCTTGGTGGTCTTGTATTGCCGCAACCCGTCGTCATAAACGAAGTTGATCGGTGTGCGCCCGGTGCCATACAGCACTGCTTGCTGCACCTCTTGGGGCAGGTCGGACCAGGCGGTCCCCGTGGAAGCGCCGAAATGCTTCACCACCGCGCCCAGGGTCTGCTGGTAATAGGGTGCCGAAGTCTTGGCCCAGGGCAGCACCGCGCCATCGCGCAGGCTGAGGCTCGCATCGGGCACGACTTGGGCGGCATCGATCTTCTGCTCGGTGCCCAGCCCGTCGCAGACCGGACAGGCGCCAAACGGGTTGTTGAACGAAAACAGCCGCGGCTCGATCTCCGCAATGGTGAAGCCGGATACCGGGCAGGCAAATTTTTCCGAAAAGGTGATCTGGCGCGGCTGCCCGTTCTCGTCCTTCTCGTCGGCCAGCTCGATCAGCGCTATGCCATCGGCCAGCTTCAGCGCCGTTTCAAAGCTTTCCGCCAGGCGCCCGCTGAGATCGGGGCCAACGACAACGCGGTCGATCACCGCCTCGATGTCATGCTTGAACTTCTTGTCGAGAACAGGGGCGTCCTCGAGTTCGAAATACTCGCCATTGATCTTGACGCGCTGGAACCCCTTGCGCCCGAGTTCCGCCAGTTCCTTCCTGAACTCGCCCTTGCGGCCCCGCGCGATCGGCGCCAGCAGGTAGAGCCGCGTGCCTTCCGGCAATTCCAGTACCCGATCAACCATTTGCGACACGGTCTGCGACTCGATCGGCAGGCCGGTGGCCGGCGAATACGGAACGCCGACCCGCGCAAACAGCAGCCGCAGGTAATCATAGATCTCGGTGACGGTGCCCACCGTCGAGCGCGGATTGCGCGAGGTGGTCTTCTGCTCGATGGAGATCGCGGGCGACAGCCCCTCGATATGCTCGACATCGGGCTTTTGCATCATTTCGAGGAA
>JAQGKH010000245.1 GCA_028290225.1 Devosia sp.
TCAACGGGCTCGAGCGCGTCGGCCAGCAAAGCGAAGTCCTGGGTAGACAGTTGCGACAACAAGCGATTGGATAGGCTGGATTGAGCGGGTGGTGACAATGGTTCTCTCCCTATTGGGGCAAGAGCAAAACCATTTCTCCCAGCCGTTCGCGCCCGGCGTGCCTGCGAACGATGCCCTTAATATGGCTCTTGGCACCAGCGAGTACAAGCAGCGGATGGCTTGGTACGCTAGCTGACAAAGAAGTGACGCCGATCCGGTCATGCTAACGTCGGGTAAATCACACGCCTCATCGGTCGAGGCGGCCCGATGCCCCTCCCTATGGCAGGCATCCGCAGCGCACTGTCCATGCATCGATTGATGCCAAACAAGTAACGCCGCCCTGCGAAGGGCTGCCTGCGGCACGTTCCAGAGCAAAGCTGCAGTATTGGCATCACTGCTTGGCCGCGTTAACGGTACGTTAGCGGACGCAAACCTACGGGCGCAATTATTGTGCTCAACTAACATAGTTCAATGAACAAGGGGGTTAACGATGTCAGATAATGCGGAACTGATGATCGTTGAAGACGAGCCGCTGATTGCCATGATGATCGAGGAGATGGCCGACGAGATCGGGTGGCCGGTGGGGGGGTGCCTGCACACCGAAGCCGATGCGTTCACCTATCTGAACGCCCATCGCCCGGCGCTTGCGGTACTCGATATCAATTTGGGCCTGACCACGAGTTTGGGCATTGCCGCGGCCTGCCATGACCGCAAGATTCCGGTGGTTTTCACCACCGGCTACACCGCCGCCGATGTGCCCCCCCAATGCGGCAACGCGCCGGTGCTGGCCAAGCCATTCTCGACCGAGGAACTCGCGCGCGCCATCCAACGAGGACTCGAGCAACATGCCCATGCGTAACGCTTCGGCATCGGGCCTGCCCACGATCGGGGAAGCCCTGCTTGCCCATCTTGGCCTGTTTGGCTCGCTCAGCCCCGCCGAACGCCATGCCTTGCTGGGCATTTCGGGCTCCAGCGTCCGGCTGGCCGCCAACGAGGAAATCACTTCCCTCGGCTCGCACGCCTCCAGCATCGTCGTGGTGCTCGATGGGGTGCTGCAGCGCTTCAACGATGACGCGCGGGGCAATCGCCAGATCTGCGGCCTGTATCTGCGCGGCGATACGCCCGGGATCGAAACCTTGCAGATGCCGATTGCCGATCACGGGCTTTCCGCGCTCGTGCCCTCCATTGTCGGTCTGGTGCCGCAGCGGCGCATTGTCGAGCTGCTCCACCAATTCCCCAATCTGCAGGGGCTGATGTGGCGTGAAACCCTGGTGCAAACCTCCATGCTGCGCGCCTGGCTGCTGCGCAACAGCATCAAGAACGCTGCCGGGCAGCTGGCGCATCTGTTCTGCGAACTCATTACCCGGGCCCAGGCGGCGGGGATCGCGCAGGGCAATAGCTGCCCCCTGCCCTTGTCGCAACGGCACCTGGCCGAAGTCACCGGCATGTCCGTGGTGCATGTGAACCGCACCCTGATGGTGCTGCGCGCCGCCAACCTGATCGAGTTCGCCAATGGCGTGCTGACCGTGCATCGCTGGGACGAATTGGCCGCAATCGGCGAATTCACCCCCGCCTATCTGCATCTGGGTGACAGCGGCACCAACTCCAGCCCGCTGCGGGCGCCGCTGCCGGTGCCGAACCGCAGCGACGACAGCTTCGACTTCGTGCCCAGCCGCCCCCAAACCGCCGCCGAAGAACCCGATGCCTTCCGCCGCACCGCCGCCGATTTCAAGCAGATGCTCAAGACTTGGTCCTTCGTGTCCTCGGGCATCATGCGCGGGGAAGCCGATGAGCTGTTTGAAAAGCTCACCCGCCTGTCCGATGACCTGCGGGCAATGGCGGGGGATGCGCCTGACCGCAAGGCCACGGTGGAGACCCTGACGAGCCTGTTCCACCGCGTGCAACTGGTGCCCGACAAGGCCAAGAGCTGACGCCCCTACCCCGGTTCAGCTGAACCGGGACACCCCATAGGGCGCGGGATCGATGAACGGCGTCGCCCCGGTCATCATGTCGGCCAGGAGCCGCCCGGTGGCGGGACCCAGCGTCAACCCGTGATGGGCATGCCCGATGGCGAGCCACAGGCCCGGGCGGCCTTCCGGCCCAATAATGGGCTTCATGTCCGGGGTGCAGGGCCGCGCCCCCATCCAGGGTTTCGGGTCAAGCCGCTCGCCGATCGGGTAACCCTGGCGGGCATAGCTTTCAGCCGCATCCACCTGCACCGGATTGGGTGGCGCTTCGAGCGCGGCGAACTCGGCGCCGGTGGTGAGGCGAATGCCCTGGCGCATCGGCACCATCAGGAACCCCGCTTCATCGAACATCGGCATGGAGATCGAGCCATTGCCGCGGGGCTGGTAATGCATGTGGTAGCCGCGCTTGACCCCGAGCGGCAGCTGCCGCCCCAGGCGCCGCAGCAGCCCGTCCGCCCACGGCCCCAGCGCCACGACGACGTCGCGCGCCTGCACAATGCCCTCGGCGCTATCGACGCTCCATCCCGGCTCGTCCGAGCGCAAGGACAAGGCATCGCCTTGCACGAAGCGCCCCCCAAGGCTGGTGAAAAGGCGCAGATAAGCCTGGGTCAAGGCCAGTGGGTCGCGCACCGTCCAGGGCTGCGTCCAGTGCAATGCGCCGACCAAGGGGGCCGTGACATGCGGTTCCTGGGCGCGCAAGGCCGGCGCGTCGAGCACGCGGTGTTCGAGCCCGAAACGCCCATGCCCTTCCGCTTCCTCGATCGCGGCGCGCAAACCCTTTTCGGTGCGGAACACTTCCATCCACCCCCCCTTGCCGATCAGCTCCCCCGCGCCCGCTTCCTCGATCAGCGGCGCATGTTCGCTCACGGAATGGGCGATGAACCTGGAATAATCCTCGACAATCTTCTGGTAGGAGCCGGAGCGCGACGCCCACCAGTAGCGCGCCAGGAACGGCGACAAGCGCGGCAGGTCGCGCCAGCGAAAGCGCATGTCGACGCTTTGGTTGCGGCCGTAATTGAGCACCGTCACCAGCGATTGGGGAAACAGGTGCGGCGCGACGCCCTCACGCTGGATCAGCCCGGCATTGCCATAGGAAGTTCCCTCCCCGGCGCCGGCTCGGTCCAGCAGCACCACGGAGCGGCCGCGCTTGACGAGGTGAATGGCAACACTGACGCCGACAATGCCGGCACCCAGAACAACGCAGTCGACTTTCATGAAACGATCCGACTCAACTCAGGAGATTTGCTCGCCGCGACCTTAAACGCCACTGGGGCGCATGCGAAAGTCATTCCCCTCCGGCAGCAGTTGCCCGCCATCCACGACGATGGTCGTGCCGGTGATGTAGCTGGCCTCGTCGGAGGCAAGAAACAGGAAGGCATTGGCGACGTCGCGCGCGCTGCCGAGCCGGCCGAGGGGAATGGCGCTTTCCATATCGGCGATAAAGGCGGGGCCGCGATGCTCCTGCATGGCTTCGGTCAGGATATTGCCAGGCTCAACGCCATTGACGGTGATGCCATAGGCGGAAAATTCCAGCGCCGCCGAGCGGATCAGGCCGTTGATGCCCGCCTTGCTGGCCGCATAGTGGCCGTGACCGGGACTGGTCACATGCGGGCCGGTGATGGAGGAGGTAAACAGCATCCGCCCGGACCCCTGCGCCCGCATCGGCGGGAGCGCCGCCTTGGCGGCGTTGAACGATCCGCGCAGATTGACGGCCATCACCCGGTCCCAATCCTCGGGAGAGGTGTCCTCGATCAACTGCCAGGGATAAATTCCGGCATTCTGGACGATGATGTCGAGCCGGCCATAGGCGGACATGGCCAGCGCCACCGCCGCTTCGGCGTCCTCGAAACGCGAGATATCGGTGGCAATGAACTGTGCGCCCAACGCGTCAGCACTGCCTTGGCCCGCTTCGGCTTGCCGGTCGGCCAGCACCAGCCTGGCCCCTTCTTCGGCAAAGCGCCGGGCAATGCCCTTGCCGATGCCGCGCGCCGCCCCGATCACCAAAGCCACTTTATCCGCCAGCCGCCCGCTCATGCCAACTGTTTCCTGATGGTTTGTTTGAGGGTATCGAGCAGCACCGCCGCCAGCACCAGCAGGCCATGGATGACCTGGGTGTAATGGGCGGGCAGGCCCATGAGGTTGATGGCGGTATTGATCGCCGACAGCAGCAGCACGCCCGCGTATACCCCGGGCAGCGAGCCCACCCCGCCCTTGAGGCTGACGCCCCCGATCACCACGGCGGCAAAGGCATTGAACAACATGCCGCTGCCCAGATTGGCCGTGGCGCCCGAGGTGCGGATCGCCAGGAGCCAGCCGGCCAGCGCGGCAATGGCGCCCGACAGCACAAAGGCGATCATCAGCACCTTGTCGACCTTGATGCCGGCCCGAAACGCCGCCGCCTGGTTGCCGCCGATCATCAGCAGATGGCGGCCAAAGCGGGTCTTGGCCAGGGTAAAGGAGAAGCCGACAAAGCAGAGAATGGCGATATAGGCGGTGAGGGGAATGCCCAGCACCCGCTGGATGCCGAGCCAGCGCACTTCATCGGCCAGGTTCTGCGCCGAGCGACCGCCCGAGAGCGCCACCACCAGCCCGCGAACCCAGATGAAGCTGGCCAGGGTGACGATGAAGGCATTCATCTTGACCTTGATGACGAGAAAGCCGTTGAGCGCGCCGATCACACCGCCAACCAGGAGCCCCGCCCCCAGCGACACCGGCACCACCAGCCAGCCCGGCGTGAGGACGATGCCCAAGCCGATGCCCGAGGATGCAAACAGCATCGAGGTCACCATGGCGCTCAGCGCCGCGACCGACTCCACCGACAGATCCATGTGCCCGGCAATGATCACCAGCGCCAGGCCGATCGACATCACGCCCAGCACGCTGGATTGCTCGACGATATTGGCAAAGATCCCGGCCTGGAAATAATTCGGGATCACCGCCGAAAAAATCCCCAGCACCACCAGCAGCATGAACCAGACCAGATTATCGAGCACAAATTCCAGCGCTTGGCGTTGGCGGGGCGGCATCGCTGACCTTTCCGGTACGGGGGAACAAGGATGGGCCCTCTCCCCAGCATGGGGGAGAGAGCCGTGCGGATGGGGTTTATGGCACCGGCGTGATGGGATCGGCCGGTGGCTGGCCATTGCCCCAGAAGGCGGGATTGTCGACGTTCTCGGGGGTGATGGCGGCGCCTGGGATCTTGATGGTGGGACCCCAGTCCTCGACGGTCACCGTCGAAGCAAGCCCGAGCACGTCATACTCGCCCGGCTCGATGGGCTCCTTGGCAACGATCTTGTCCATGAACATCGCCACCGCCGCCGCCTGCGCATAAAGCGGCTGTTCGACCTCGACCTGCATCCAGCCGTCCCGGATCAGCTCCAAAGCCACGGGCGCGCCATTGGAGCTCATCACATATACCTCGCCCGGCTGCTTGCCCGCCGATTCCAGCGCGGCGACAGCAGCCAACGACAGATGCGCGGCATGGCCAAAGACGATGTCGATATCGGGATTGGCCAGCAGCTGGTCGGACACGATGGTGCCGGCATTGCTGGCTTCCCACATCATGGCGGGCTGGCTGATGATGGTGACCTCGGGAAAGGCCGCCATTTTTTCTTCAAAGCCCTTCTGGATATCGAGCGTATAGGGATCGCCGGGGTCGCCCAGCACCTGCAGCACCTTGCCCGCAACCGCACCGTTCTTCTCGGTCAGCAGCCGTTCCACTTCCGCCGCTGCCACATAGCCGATCTCGATCGTGCCGGCCACGGAGGTAAAGTCGGACACGGTGGAGGAAATCTGCCGGTCGAACTGCACCACCGGAATGCCTGCCGCGCGAGCCGCGTCGACCGAGGGAGCCAGGGCATTGAAATCCACCGCCGCCAGGATGATCGCCTTGGGCGCGAGCGCGATCACGTCGTTCATCTGCGATTGCTGCAGATCGGTCTTGTTGTCGGCGTTAAGGGTGGTCAGGTCATAGCCCACCTGCTCGAGAAACATTTCAAGTGCGCTGACCGAGCCGGTCTGGAATTCATCGATCAGGGTGGGGACCATGTAATACACGGTGCCCTTGTCCTGGGCATAGGCCGGGCTCAACAAGGCGGCGCCACTCGCCAGCAAGAGCAGAGTTGATTTCAGCAGTGTGTTCAAAACGTCGCTCCTTGAACCGGATGGTTATGACCCTGCGCCCAGGGCCGGTCCGGATCCGGTCAAGGTTTCGCCCGTGATCATGCCGATCACTGCGTCCGCGTTGGTTTGATGGCGGGAAATGTCGCCGGCAACGACGCCCTGCCGGATCACCACCATGCGGTCGGCCACCTGGAAGGCCTGCTGCATGATATGGGTGATGATCACGACGCCGATCCCCTGGGCCGCGACCTGGCGGATCATCTGCAGCCCGCGCCTGGTTTGCTCGACGCCGAGTGCCGCGAAGGGCTCGTCGAGCAGCACCAGCTTGCCGCCCCAGTGCACGAAGCGATTGAGCTCGATCGCCTGGCGCTGGCCGCCCGAGAGATGCTCGACCTTGGTGCGCAGCGAGGGAATGCGGGTGCCGGCAGCGGCGAGCGCCTCCGCCGTCTGGCGCTCCATGGTCGCTTCATCGAGCACCGGCACGCCGAGCACCTTGCGCGTCAGCTCCCGCCCCATGAAGAAATTGCCGACCACGTCGATATTGGTGCACAGCGAGAGGTCCTGGTAGACCGTTTCGATCCCGGCCGCCTTGGCCTCGGAAGGGGAGCGGGGACGGAATTCCTGGCCCTCGAAGCGCATGCGCCCCGAACTTGGCTCGAGCCCGCCCGAGATGATCTTGACCAGGGTGGACTTGCCTGCGCCGTTGTCGCCCAGAAGGGCAATCACCTCGCCTTTGCCGATGCTGAAGGAAATGCCCCGGAGCGCCTGCACGGCGCCAAAGCTCTTGGTGAGACCCTCGAGTTCAAGCAGGGGCTGGGTCACCCAGGCGCTCCCTCCGGTCGGGCAGCAGGGGCAAGCGGGACCCCGCCGCCAATCGCACCATCTGCGCCACCAAGGACCATGCTGCTGCTCCCCCTTTAGGCAGGAGACTGGCAGCGCCCAAAAAAGGTGTCAATCAACAATCGCGGTTATGCGGCGGGCATGGGAGACGGCGCGGCGGCTGCCAGGCGGCCGTCGGCAGCGTCCTGCATCAGCCGCAGTGCCAGCAGGCTGAGCTTTTCTGCCTCGGGCGCCCCAAAGCTGCGCGGCTCGGGATCCAGCAGCGACAAGGCACCCACGATCTCCCCGTCTCCCCCCACCAGCGGGGCGGAAGCGCAAAAGCCGATGCCGTTCTCAAGCAGGGACGGGTCTTCGGCAAATTGCTCGTCCGAGCGGACATCGGCCACGACCACAACTTCTCCCGTGCTCATGGCAAGGTCGGCCACCGCACTGGCGCCATGGGGACTGACCACCCCACCCGACCCATTGCTGGGCCCGGCGTCCTGACGCAGATCCACCACGGCGATCGGAACATTCATGGCCACCGCGATTTCGCGCAGCCGCTCGGCTACCGCACCATCCGCGCGGGCCAACTGCCGGATCCAGGCGACATCCGCCGCGCTGGCAAGTTGGTCAGCCTCCTCGGTCGCCGGTGCGCCGGCCCGCGGCGCGGCCATTTGCAGGCGCACGGCCCCAACCGCTTCCTCGATATTGCGCGCCACCGCGTCGACGTTCAATTCGCCGGGTTCGGTCGTCGCCATGTCGTCGTTGAACACACAGGCGATGACGCTCACCTCAGGCTGGCGGCGGCGCAGGCGGCGGGCCACATAGCGCAGATAGCTGCGCATGTTGTCGCCGAGATAGCACAGGCACACCACGCGCACGCCGTCCAGATCCAGCTGCCCGATGCTTTCCTGCCGCACGGTCAAAGGCGGCAACACGCTGATGGCATATTCGGTTTCCAGCAGCCGCCCCAGCAGCAGCGCGGCCGAACCGTCCAGCTCGGTACGCCCGCCGATGCACAACACCTCCGGGCGTGGCGCCGCAATCGCCTGGCGGCCCAGATCCTCGTCGAGATCCTCCACCACGCCCGACAGGCTTTCCACCACCCGGCGGCGATGCACCACATCATTGGCATTGGTGTCGAGATCGGCTTCGGCCAGCCGCAGGGCCGGCATCGCGATTTCCTGGTAAAAGCGCGGCAGGTCGTGCTCGCTGACATAGTCCTCGGCGAGTTCAATGGCTTCAACCGTGTTGCCGGCCACGAGGCGCTGGTAGAAGCGCTCGGGCGGCGCCAGCACCGGATCGCTGCCCAGCATGGTTTCAAAGAACTGCAGCTGCGGCACATAGCGCCCCAGCACCACAAGGCACACAGTAACAGGGGTGGACAGGATCAGCCCGATCGGCCCCCAAAGCGTGGCCCAGAACATGGCGGCCACCAGCACCGCCAAGGCAGACAGCCCGGTGCTGGAGCCATAAAGGCGGGGCTCGATGGCATTGGTGGTGACCAGCTCGAGCGTGGCAAACAGGGCAACGGACCACAGCAGCATCGACCAGCCCGGATCCACGGCAAAGGCCAGGGTGAAGGGAATGGACGAGGCGATCAGCGTGCCCACGAACGGGATATAGCGAAAGATCGCCGCCAGCATGCCCCACAGCACGGCATTGGGCACCCCGATCAGGGTGAGCCCCGTGCCAAAGATCACGCCATAGGTCAGGTTGACGCCGAACTGCACCAGGAGGTAGCGCCCGACACGGGCCGCCGCTTCGTTCATTACCTTGGTGCTGGTGCGCAGATCCCCGCGGCTGACGAGCTTGAGGAAGCGGTCGCGCAGGTCCTCGCGTTCCAGCAGCAGGAAAATCAGGAAAACCGCGACGATCGCGGCGGTGGTCAGCGGCCCCAGCACCGAGCCCAGCACCGATTGCACCAGGGTCAGGGGCCCGCTGGCATCATTGGTGATGGTGACCGGCATGGGCCGAGTGGTTTGGGCGCCTTCGCTGGATTCGAGCTGCCCCTGTAGCTGTCCCAGCGCCTCGCCGAAATTGCTGAGGAACCCGGTGCCGTTCTCGCCGCCAAAGGTTTGCTGCAGCGCGGTGAACTTTTCCATCACCGTGGTCTGGTAGCGGGGCAGATCGGAAGCCAGCTTGATCAGCTGGGTGGCCACGATATAGCCGATGGTCGACAGCACCGCGCCAGCCAGCAGCACCGCGATCAGTACCGCCACGATATGGGGCAGGTGCAGCCGCCGCAGCCGATGCACCACCGGCGCCAGGGCAAAGGCCAGCAGCACCGCCAGCACCAGCGGCACGAGGATGCCCGCACCCAGATACAGCACGGCAACAGTCAGGACAATGAAGCTGGCGGTAACCAGCGGGCTGGCCGGTTCGGGGGTCTTGAAGTTCACTGCCCTGGAATTGGGAGAACTGTCTTGCGGATCGCTCATGGGAAAGGCACCTGATGCGCAAGATTGCGGCGGGGAGGCAACGGCCACGCCCCGGACCGGTTCCCACCGAACCAGCCCGAGCCTTGAGGGGTGCGTTGCCGCACCCCTGCCGAGGTTAACGCAGCAACAACAGCGAGCGGGAGGTGAGCTGCACGGGCTCGCCCACCTTGAGCTTGCGCCGCTCCTGGCCGCCTGTGGCAGCCGTGTCGATTTCCACCAGCCATTCGCTGCCGCCTTCGCGCTCGGGCACCACGAAATCGACGTCGCCATCGTGGGGATTGAACAGGACCAGCACTTCCCACCAGATGTCGGCCTGCCCCTTGAAGTCCTCGCGCGCCAGATGCAGGCCGATGGTGGTGGCGCCGGCATCCTCCCAATGCTCGTCCTGCTGCTCGCCGCCGCCCGGATTGAACCAGGTCACGGTCATTCCGTCCCGCCAATTGGCGCGGCGCAGCAACGGCTGGGCCTGGCGCAGGGCGATCACCTGCCGCACGAACTCGGCCAGCTCAGCCGTTGCCGCTGGGCGATCGTCCCAGTTGATCCAGGAGATTTCGCTATCCTGGCAATAGCCGTTGTTGTTGCCCAGCTGCGAGCGCCCGAACTCGTCGCCCGCCAGGATCAGCGGCGTGCCGTGCGACAACAGCAGGGTGGCGAGCATGTTGCGCTTTTGCCGTTCGCGCACCGCGATGATGCCCTCGTCGTCCGTCGGGCCTTCCGCGCCGTAATTGTAGGAGCGGTTATCGTTGTGCCCGTCATTGTTGTCTTCGCCATTCGCCTCGTTGTGCTTCTCGTTGTAGGAGACGAGGTCGTTGAGCGTGAAGCCGTCATGGGCGGTGATGAAGTTGACGCTGGACCAGGGCCGGCGACCACGCAGATCATACACATCGCCCGAGCCGGTGAAGCGGGCGGCAAAATCGCGCACGGTGTTGTCCTCGTCGCGCCAGTAATCGCGCACCGTGTCGCGATATTTATCGTTCCATTCGGCCCAGCCCGGCGGAAAGCCGCCCACCTGGTAGCCGCCCGGACCGATATCCCAGGGCTCGCCCACCAGCTTGGTCTTGCTCAGCACCGGATCCTGGCCCACCGCTTCGAAAAAGCCGCTGCGCTCGTCAAAGCCATAGGGCTCGCGTCCGAGGATGGTGCCCAGATCGAAGCGGAAGCCATCGATATGCATATGCTCCACCCAGTAGCGCAAACTGTCGGTGACCATCTGCAATACGCGGGGATGGCTGGTGTTGACCGTATTGCCGGTGCCGGTGTCGTTGATGTAGTAGCGCGGCTCGCCGGGCATGGTGCGGTAATAGGCGAAGTTGTCGATGCCCTTGAACGACAGCGTTGGCCCCATCTCATTGCCTTCGGCGGTGTGGTTGTAGACCACGTCGAGGATCACCTCGATGCCGCCATCATGGAAGGCGCGCACCATGTCGCGGAACCCATCGAGCCCGCGCGGCCCGAAATAGCGGTTGGCCGGGGCAAAAAAGCCCAGCGTATTGTAGCCCCAGAAATTCTTGAGGCCGCGATTGAGCAGGAAATCGTCATCGGGAAAGAAATGCGTCGGCAGCAGCTCGACCGAGGTCAGGCCCATGCTCTTGATGTAATCAACCACCGCCTTGTGGCCCATGCCTTCGAAGGTGCCGCGCAGGTTTTCGGGGATGGCCGAGTTGAGCTGGGTGAAGCCCTTCACATGGGTTTCGTAAAAGATCGTCTGGTCCCAGGGGATGGAGGGCTTGCGGTCATTGCCCCAATCATAGCCCCGCGGATCGATCACCCGCGCCTTGGGCATGCCGGCGGCATTGTCGCGCTCGTCAAAGGACAGGTCCTTGTCCTCGCTGTCGGTGATGTAGCCGAAATGGGCGGGCGACCACTGCACCTCACCCACGAGCTCGCGCGCATAGGGATCCACCAACAGCTTGTTGGGATTGAAGCGATGCCCGTTCATGGGATCATAGGGCCCGTGCACGCGATACCCATACAGCGTGCCCGGACCAACGCCCGGCAGATAGCCGTGCCAGATTTCATTGGTGTATTCGGGCAGGGTGATGCGTTCCTCGGCGCCACTGGACGGATCGAACAGGCACAGCTCGACCCGTTCGGCATGGGCGCTGAATATAGCGAAATTGGTTCCTTCCCCATCCCAGATCGCACCCAAACTGGTGAAGTCGCCGGGCAGAACCTGGCGTGAGGAAGAGCTATTGGTGGACATGGAGCGCAGACCCTTGTTGAAGCCGTTCAACGTCATGAGTCGCCGCGAAGTTGCTTTGATGTCGTGGTGACACCGAGTCTTTTATGCGGCGTTAGTGCCCGCTGGTAACTCCCCCTTCACTATGCCGGTGCTACAGCAAGGACGCACGATATGTACCGGGTACGTGCGAAACAGCGTCAGGCGCCTGCCTGCCCATCGGGCAGGCGCCGCAGCTGAACCCAAAATGAACCCGCCGCTTGGCGAGGGTTCAGGGCCCCAGGGTTAAAAGAGGACCATGCTGTGAGGGCATGATCTTTTGACCACAAGGTGTTTGCCATGAAACTTCCCGCTTTCAAGCCGTTCCTGCGTGCTGGTGCCGTGGCGCTGGCGCTGGGTGTCACTGCCGTGTCGGCCATGCCGGCCCAGGCGCAATCCTCCAGCCCGAGCCTGTCGTTCAGCTTCCAAAGCGGCAACGGCTTTGGCTTTTCGGTGGGTGACCGCGCCCGCCCGCAGCGCCACTGCATCAGCGACCGCGAGGTTCGGCGGCTCGTAGAGCGTTCCGGCTATCGCGGTGTCCGCATCTATGGCTCGGGCGACCGCTATGTGCGCGTCCGCGCCGATGAAGGCCGCCGCTCCTATATCCTGACCGTGGACGCCTGCCGCGCTCGCATCGTTGATCGCGACCGCATCCGTGGCTGATCCCATCGGGCCCGGCATTCCCCGCCGGGCCTGTTTCCTGCCGGTCAGGCCTGGATCGCCACATCGAGAGCCAGCGTGACCATGTCGCGCAAGGAGGTTTGCCGTTGCTCGGCCCCGATCTCCTCCTTGGTGATCAGGCAATCGGTCATGGTGCAGATCGCCAGGGCCCGCGCCCCGAACCGGGCCGCCAGCGTATAAAGGGCGGCCGCTTCCATTTCCACACCCAGCACGCCATGAGCGGGCAGCGCATCATAGCCCGCCATGCCATCGGCATGATAAAAGATGTCGGCCGACAGCATGTTGCCGGCGTGAAAGCGCATGCCCTGGGCTTCCGCCTTCTCGGCCGCCGCACGCAACAGGCCGAAATCGGCGATCGGCGCGAAGCTATAGGGGCCGAACCGGCCCTTGACGATGGCGCTATCCGTGCACGCGCCCTGCGCCAGGATCAGGTCGCGCACCTTGACCTTGGCATTGAGCCCGCCGCAGGTGCCCACCCGGATCAG
>JAQGKH010000248.1 GCA_028290225.1 Devosia sp.
GCTAAGGGCGCAGATGGTGATGAACTGTCTCGAGGGTTCGAATCCCTTCCTCTCCGCCATTTCTTTCCCGTTGAATCATAGTTGTCTATCCACATTGGACGACATCAGGTCTGTCAACTGATGGACGGCAGTCCCTCGCAGTTGCTCCCTATGCTCCCGGCGTGAAGTCGGTTTCCGGTGTGATCATGCAACAATACGCAGCCACGAGACGGGCGCAGTGCTCCACGTCAAGCAAGCTGATCACTTCGCCCGGCGTGTGCATGTATCGCAGCGGCACGCCCACGAGCCCCGTGGCCATACCGGAACGGTTGAGTTGCAATGCCCCCGCATCGGTTGGCGTGGCCGCCGGAGCCACCTGCACCTGGATTGGAATGCTCTCGCGCTCCGCAGCCTGGGTGACGAGGTCGAACACCTTCCGGTTGGTGTTGGGTCCCCTGGACACGCTCGGACCTTTGCCGAGTTCCAACTGCCCGTTCTCGGTGGGGCTTACCCCGGGATAATCGATGGCCTGTTCCATATCGACGGCGATGCCGGTCTGCGGGGCAATGGCGAAAGCCGAGGTTTGCGCCCCGCGCGAGCCAATTTCCTCCTGCACCGTGCCTACGGCGAACACGCTGACCGCAGGGTCGAGGCCGCCTTCCTCGGCCAGCAGGCGCAGGGCTTCAGCCACGATGAATAGCCCGGCTTTGTTGTCAAAGCCGCGGCCAACCGCCCGGTCCCCCAGCAGCGGCGCAAATGCCTGCTGGTAAGTCACTACATCGCCCAGCGCCACCACCTCGGCCGCCTGGGCGCGTGAGGTTGCGCCGATGTCGATCCAGAGTTCCTTGAGCTTTGGCTTGTTCTTGAGCTCGTCGGGATCCATCAGGTGGATGGCCTTGCGACCCACTACGCCACCGACGCGCCCGTCACGGCCATGGACCCACACGGTCTGGCCGACCGGTATGACGCTGTCATGCCCGCCAATGGCGCTGAAATACAGCAAGCCGGCATCATCGATGTAGTGGATGATGAAGCCGATCTCATCCATATGGCCCGCCAGCATGATTTTCATCGGCCCTGCTGGATTGAGTGCCGCCGTGACATTGCCATGCACGTCGGTCGAGATTTCCTGCGCAAAGGGCCCTACGTAATCGCGATAAAGCTCGGCAACGATGTGCTCGTGGCCGCTGGGGGAGGGAGCCTCCACCAGGGCGCGCAACAATTGCAGCGACTGGTCGCGCATCAATAAACTCCGAAATTTAAGTGGAACAGGGAGCGAATGGCTAAGGCAGCAGATCGAGCAGCTCTTCTTCCACCACCGGCTTGCTGATGATGGGGGTATGCTCGAAGGCTTCACGGATCACGGCCGGGGGCAACCCTGTGGTGAAGGCGAACGGAACGCCCCGGCCGGCCAGGATCTTGGCGATGGGCCCTACGTCCTGGCCGTGTCCCAGATTGAAATCGAGCAGGGCGAAGTCGAGATCGTCGCTTCGCGCCGCAGCGAGTGCCGCCTCGAATTGGGTCGAAGGGCCCACGACCTGGTAGCCCAAATCTTCGATGATGGCCTCCATCATCGAGGCGGTGATCGCATCGTCCTCAACGATCAGGATGCGGGTACAGGAATGAAAAGTCATGGGTACTCTGGGCTCTCTGGTCAGACATGACGCCCTTCCCAAATGCGCGCCGCCCCGGCTCGTTGCCGGCCGCCAACCTCGGTCAACACCACCAGGGACGGAACAAAGATCGCCCTGTCGTCCACGGAACGGATCGTGCTCCCGATGGCGGCGGCTTGTCCGGGGCGCCCGCATCTATCCGACCAAAGCATAGCTTTCCACGCGCCCGCGCAACTGGTCTCAAGAAGGGGCGCCACCCTGGGGCCGCACCCGAGCGGGTGCGCCTTCCCGGTTTGGTAGCGCACCTGCATGATGATGGCGGAATGGCTGCCGTACAATGCTGCGCCCTGAGGAGGATACAACCCATGCCCACCGACAAGACCACGACCCTCAAGGACGCAGCGCTGCACTTCCATCAGTATCCGCGGCCCGGCAAGCTCGAGATCATCGCCAGCAAGCCGCTGGCCAACACTCGCGACTTGTCGCTCGCCTATTCACCGGGCGTGGCCTTCCCCTGCGAGGAGATCGCCGCCGATCCGCAGGCCGTCTACAAATACACCTCCAAGGGTAATCTGGTCGCCGTGATCTCCAATGGCACCGCGGTGCTCGGGCTGGGCAATATCGGCGCGCTGGCATCCAAGCCGGTGATGGAAGGCAAGGCGGTGCTGTTCAAGAAATTCGCTGGCATTGACTCCATCGATATCGAAGTCAACGAGCAGGATCCCAAGCGCTTCATCGAGATCGTGGCCCCGCTTGAACCCAGCTTTGGCGGCATCAACCTCGAAGACATCAAGGCCCCCGAGTGCTTCGAAATCGAGGAAGCCTTGCGTGAGCGGATGAACATTCCGGTGTTCCACGATGATCAGCATGGCACCGCCATCATCGTTGCTGCCGCCGTGATCAATGCCATGCGCCTTGTCGGCAAGGATATTGCCAAGGCCAGGATCGTCACCTCCGGTGCAGGGGCCGCGGCGATTGCCTGCATGAACATGCTGATCGCAGTCGGGGCCCGTCGCGAAAACATCTGGATCGCCGACAGCAAGGGCTTGGTCACGCGCAAGCGCGACAACAGCGTCGATCGCTGGCGTGGCGCCTTTGCGCAGGATACCGACAAGACCGAGCTCAGCGAGGTCATGGCTGGCGCTGACATCTATGTCGGCCTCTCCAAGGCCGGCGCGCTCAAGCCCGAAATGATGCGCGACATGGCGCCCAATCCGCTGATCCTGGCACTCAGCAACCCCATACCCGAGATCATGCCCGAACTGGCGCGCGAGGCGCGACCCGACGCCATGATCTGCACCGGCCGGTCGGACTACCCTAATCAGGTCAACAACGTCCTGTGTTTTCCCTTCCTGTTCCGCGGCGCGCTGGATTGCGGCGCCACGGTGATCAACGAGGCGATGAAGGCGGCGGCGGCGCAAGCCATCGCGCAACTCGCCCATGAGCCGGGGCTGGAAGCCAGCTCGCATGGGGTACCCGCAATCTTCGGTCCCGATTACCTCATTCCCAATCCGTTCGACCAGCGCCTGATCCTGCGCATCGCCCCCGCTGTGGCCAAGGCGGCGATGGACTCAGGGGTTGCCCAGCGCCCCATCGAGGACTGGGCCGCTTACCGCGATACACTGCATCGCTTCGTGTTCCGCTCCGGCCTGGTGATGAAGCCCATGATCGAGCGGGCGCAGGAGAACAGCAGGCGCATCGCCTTTGCCGATGGGGAGGACGAGCGCGTCCTGCGCGCCACCCAGGTGATGCTGGAAGATCGCATGGGCCGCGCGATCCTGATTGGCCGCCCTTCGGTGATCGAGCAGCGGATCGAGCGCTTTGGCCTTACCCTGCAAGCCGGCCGCGACTTCGACGTCATCAATCCCGAAGACGATCCCCGTTATCGCGATTATGTGGATCTGTTCCACTCGCTGGTCGGTCGCAAGGGCGTCACGCCCGATACCGCCCGCACCATCGTGCGCACCAACACCACGGTCATCGGGGCGCTGGCGGTCAAGCGCGGGGAGGCTGACGCGCTGATCTGCGGCTTGCAGGGGCGCTTCATCAAGCACGCCCGCGATATCCAGTCGATCATTGGCCTCAGCCCGCAATCGCAACAGCTCTCGACCCTGTCCATGCTGGTGATGAACCGGGGCGTGTTTTTCCTCGCCGATACCTATGTCAATATCGATCCGAGCGCCGATGAGATCGTCGCCATTACCCTGCAGGCCCGCGACCACCTCAAGCGCTTCAACATCGAAGCCCGGGCGGCTCTCCTGAGCTATTCCAATTTCGGCTCCCGCGAAGGCGCCACCAGCCTCAAGATGCGCGAAGTGTTCGAAAAGCTGGGGCAGGTAGCGCCCGATCTGGTGGTGGACGGCGAGATGCAGGGCGATCTGGCGATCAACGAAAGCCTGCGCGAGCGCTATGTGCCCACTTCGCTCCTGCGCGGTGAGGCCAATCTGCTGATCTTCCCCAATCTGGAAGCGGCCAACCTGTCCATGACCCTGCTCAAGGAGCTCAACGATGCGCTCCCCGTCGGCCCCATCCTCATGGGCACCAACCAACCCGCCCACATCCTCGCCCCCACCGTCACCAGCCGCGGCATCGTCAACATGGCCGCCATTGCAGCAAGCGAGGCGGTGCAGGGCAGTGCGTCCTTCGAAAGGTGACCTTGCTCTGGATGAACAGTGGAAATGGGCTACACCGCGAGCGGCTTATAGCCGCTTGCTGGAGGGCTACTTGACGAGTCCGTAGCTCCGTTCCATGGCCCTGATCTGCTCGTCATTGCCACCCTCCACGAGATTATGGCGCCATAACGCGACGTCCGCTGAATCTGGCCATTCGGTAACATCGAACCAGTCCCGGGCCCGGCACTGTTCTGTTCCGGCGAGGCGGCTCATCCAAAAGAACCATATG
>JAQGKH010000266.1 GCA_028290225.1 Devosia sp.
CACCACGGAAGCCGATGCCCGCGAGCAGTATCGCAAGATTGCCGAGCGCCGCGTGCGCCTCGGGCTGGTTGTTGCCGAAATCGGCAACAAGAACGAAGTGAATGTCACAGACGAGGAGCACCAGCAGGCGCTGATCGCCGAAGTGCGTCGCTTCCCGGGCCAGGAACAGCAGGTTTACGACTATTATCGCAAGAACCCGCAGGCGCTGGCCGGCCTGCGTGCGCCGGTGTTCGAGAACAAGGTCGTGGACTATGTCGGGGGCCTCGCCGAACAAACCGAACAAAAGATGAGCCGCGCTGAACTGGCCAAGCTGATCCAGGCCGATGAAGACGACGTTCCTGAAGAACACCACCATTAAGGGCTTTGCCCTGCAGCAAAGCCGCCCTTCGGGGCGGCTTTTTTGTCGCTAGCCCTGACACCTGCCGCGAGTCGTCCCATGTCCAGCGTCCATCCCGATGTTCTGCTTACGCCTCGGCAGATGGCCGAGGCCGATCGGGGGGCGGTGGAAGCGGGAACCAAGCTGGGGCGCCTGATGGAAGCCGCCGGGCAGGCGGTGGCTGACGCCATAGTTGAACGCTATTACCAGCGCTCGGTGCTGGTTTTATGCGGGCCCGGCAATAATGGCGGCGACGGCTTCGTGGTGGCCCGGCTGCTCAAGCACAAGGGCTGGCCGGTGCAGTTGCGCCTGCTGGGCGAGCGCCATGCGCTCAAGGGCGATGCGGCGCAGATGGCAGCGCAATGGACGGGGCGGATCGAGCGGCCATCGCCCAGCGATATTGCCGAAGCGGACCTGATCGTTGACGCGGTGCTGGGCGCCGGCATCGATCGCGAGGTGGCCGGGGACCTGCAGAGCCTGATCAAGCTGATCAATGGCAGCGGCAAGCCGGTGGTGAGCATCGATGTGCCCAGTGGGATGGATGGTGCAACCGGAGCGATGCGCGGCCTGGCGATCAAGGCCCGAACCACGGTGACCTTTTTCCGGCTCAAGCCGGGGCATCTGCTGCTGCCGGGGCGCGAGCTGTGCGGCGAGGTGGTGCTGAGCGATATCGGGTTGCCCGAAGCGGTGCTGCCGGCGATCGGCTCGCAGTGCTGGAAGAACGGCCCCTCGCTCTGGGCCATCCCGGCGGCGGGTTCGGTAGGAAACAAGTTCGATCGCGGTCACTGCCTCGTGGTTTCGGGCGGGCCGCTGCAAACCGGGGCCGCGCGGCTGGCGGCGCTGGGGGCGTTCCGCGCCGGGGCAGGGCTGGTGACGCTCACCGGCTCGCCGGAAGCGCTGGCGGTACATGCCAATCACGTCACCGCCATCATGCTCAAGCCTGCCGCCGATGCCCTGGCGCTGCGCGAATTGCTGGGTGACAAGCGCATCAACGCCGCGGTGGCCGGGCCGGCGGGAGGGATTGGTGCCACCACGGTGGACAATGTGCTGGCGGTGCTCGGGTCGGGTGCTGCCGCCGTGCTGGACGCCGATGGCTTGACCAGCTTTGCGGGCGAGCCGGAACGCTTGTGGGGGGCGATCAAGGCCGATCCCGCGCGGCCAGTGGTGTTGACGCCGCACGAGGGGGAGTTCAAGCGGCTGTTCGGGGATGTCGAAGGGGGCAAGCTGGAGCGGGCGCGGACGGCGGCGGAGCGTTCGGGCGCGATTATCGTGCTCAAGGGCAGCGACACGGTGGTGGCGGCGCCCGATAGGCGCGCGGTGATCAACGCCAATGCGCCGGCCTGGCTGGGCACCGCTGGTGCAGGCGATGTGCTGGCCGGGATCATTGCCGGGCTGATGGGGCAGGGGATGGGGGGCTGGGAAGCGGCGGCGGCGGGCGTGTGGCTCCATGCCGAGGCGGCCAACGGCTTTGGCGGTCCGGGCATGCTGAGCGAAGACCTGCCGGGCCTGTTGCCCCAGGTGCTTGCCAAGCTGAACAGCGCGCCAAGCTGAGCATCGCACTTGCGCGGGCGGCAAAATGCGCTAACCCATGCCGCAACGAAAAAGGAAGGCAGATATGAGCGATTTAAGCCTGAGCGAAGCCATGGACAATGTTTATGCCTCGCTGCGCGCCAACAACGAGGATATCGACATCCATATCGCCGCGCTCAAGGCCGCGATGCAGCGCGAGGGGCTCACCGAAGCCACCTTCGAGTCTGCCAAGCTCGCCCAGAACAATCGGCAGGGCCGCAAGACCATGCAGGCCTATTTTCGCAAGCGCGGGGTTGCGGTGGCCTTTGCCTCCTGAGGCGCCGGCGTTTACGTTATCGGCGAGCAACTGCGGCTAACTATTGAACCGCGCCCCATTGCCGCCTATCTGTCGCTTTACCGCGCGTTAATGCGGCATCGTCTGCTATCGGCGTGTCGCGCTGATTCGAATTCTAAGGCACGGTCCCCGGACCCTGGATGTCCGGTCTCCGGACGCGGACCGTGTTCCAACCAAGATGGCTGACCGGTTTTCCACGCGACCCGGAACAGCAAAGGGGCATCACTATGCGAGATCCACACGATCTTTACATGAACACGCTCGTTCCCATGGTGGTCGAGCAGTCCAACCGCGGCGAACGCGCGTTCGATATCTATTCGCGCCTCCTGCGCGAGCGCATCATCTTCGTGACCGGCGTGGTCGAAGACAACATGGCGAGCCTGATCATCGCCCAATTGCTGTTTCTCGAATCGGAGAATCCGAAAAAGGAAATCGCGCTCTACATCAACTCACCCGGTGGCGTGGTGACGGCTGGCCTATCGATCTACGACACGATGCAGTTCATCCGCCCGGCCGTCGCGACGATGGTGATGGGGCAGGCGGCCTCCATGGGCTCGCTGCTGCTTGCTGCAGGTGAAGCGGGCATGCGCACTTCGCTGCCCAATTCGCGCGTGATGGTGCACCAGCCTTCCGGTGGCTTCCAGGGCCAGGTGACCGATATCCTGATCCACGCCAAGGAAGTGGAAGGGCTGAAGCGTCGGCTCAACCAGATCTACGAAAAGCATACCGGCCGCACCTACGAGGAAATCGAGCATGCCCTCGAGCGCGACCGTTTTCTTTCCCCCGAAGAGGCCAAGACCTTCGGGCTCATCGACACCGTTCTGGAAAAGCGCGTTGTTCCGGACGCGGTTTGATTCCCTGCTTGCCACATTCCATCGCATACGCCCGCAACTGTGACTTGCGTGGAATTGCACATAGCCGGATCGGCCTTTAAGGTCGGTTCGGCTTAGACTTTCTTTAGGCTCGAGCGTTACCGTCCTCGATAACGCTTATTTTGGGGGTGTTCCGCCCTCGGGAGTGACTGGATGTCCAAAGAGACAACGAACGGCGAAACCTCCAAGAACACGCTTTATTGCTCGTTCTGCGGGAAATCCCAGCATGAGGTTCGCAAGCTGATTGCCGGCCCGACCGTGTTCATCTGCGATGAATGCGTCGAGCTGTGCATGGACATCATCCGCGAAGAGAACAAGACCTCCATGGTCAAGTCCTCCGATGGCGTGCCGACCCCAGCAGATATCTGCAAGGTGCTCGACGACTACGTTATTGGGCAGTTCCGCGCCAAGCGCGTGCTCTCCGTGGCTGTCCACAACCACTACAAGCGCCTGCACCACGCGACCAAGAACCAGGACGTGGAGCTTTCCAAGAGCAACATCCTGCTGATCGGCCCCACGGGTTCGGGCAAGACGCTGCTGGCCCAGACCCTGGCGCGCATCCTCGATGTGCCCTTCACCATGGCCGACGCGACGACGCTAACCGAAGCGGGCTATGTCGGCGAGGACGTGGAAAACATCATCCTCAAGCTGCTGCAGTCGGCCGACTACAATGTCGAGAAGGCGCAGCGCGGCATCGTTTATATCGACGAAGTCGACAAGATCTCCCGCAAGTCCGACAACCCGTCCATCACCCGCGACGTTTCGGGCGAAGGCGTGCAGCAGGCCCTGCTCAAGATCATGGAAGGCACCGTGGCTTCGGTTCCCCCGCAGGGTGGCCGCAAGCATCCGCAGCAGGAATTCCTGCAGGTGGACACCACCAACATCCTGTTCATCTGCGGTGGCGCCTTTGCCGGCCTCGAAAAGATCATCTCGGCACGCGGCGAAGGCTCGGGCATCGGGTTTTCGGCCACGGTCAAGGACCCGAACGATCGTCGCGTCGGCCAGGTGCTGGCCGATGTAGCGCCCGAGGACCTGGTGCGTTTTGGGCTGATCCCCGAGTTCATCGGCCGCCTGCCCGTTCTGGCGACGCTGGAAGATCTCGACATCGCCGCCCTGATCGAAATCCTGACGGCGCCCAAAAACGCCCTGGTGCGCCAGTATCAGCGCCTGTTCCAGATGGAAGATGTGGAACTGACCTTCCACGAGGACGCCCTCAAGGCAATTGCCGAGAAGGCCATCGAGCGCAAGACCGGTGCCCGCGGGCTCCGCTCGATCATGGAAGCCATCCTTCTGGACACCATGTATGACCTGCCTTCGCTGGAAGGCGTCGAAGAAGTGGTGATCAGCGAGGAAGTGGTGCGGGGCAAGGATGTTCGTCCGCTCTACATCTATTCCGAGCGCAAAAAAGAAGACATGCCCGCCGGCGCCTAATCGGCCTGGGATGTTCAAGACCAAGCGCCGGGCGAAAGCCCGGCGTTTTTGTTTGAAACGAGGGTTGGGTGTTAGCCGGCACGCCGCTGGCCGGCCACACAGCGCTTTCACGCGCGCGATTGTCATGGAGGCTTGAGCCGCCGGATTCCGCACGAGGTGTCGGGGCAAGCACAGCGAACTTGCGGCAAAGGAAAGCTATCGAGACAGGCCCATCTTGTGGACGGGGGTGACCAGCGAGTCGGGAGCGCGGGGGTGGCGTCGGCGCTTTTGGCCGACAAGGGGCATGAACGCATTGCTGGGATGCCATTGAAGTGCAAGTATCCCAGGCCAATATAGCTGTGTGAACAGGGTGCGCTGGCCAGGAAACAGGCGCTACGGGCCTGGAAGGGCCAGCGTTGATTTCAAGAGGCTTGCTTCCGAAAGTTTAGCTTGCAGCAAGCCAGCACAAACCTATTTATTAATGAGATTCAGCTCAGCATCCACATGGGCTGTCTGCAACGGGCGCGCCACCCATCTCCTCCCTCCGGTGCGCCTCCGAAAGGAATAAAGATGACGGACGTCAATCCCGCCGCTGGTGACACCAGCCGTGACCGGGTTTACCCAGTCCTCCCCTTGCGCGACATTGTCGTATTCCCCGGCATGATCGTGCCGCTGTTCGTGGGTCGCGAGAAGTCGGTCAAGGCTCTCGAAGAAGTCATGCGCGACGATAAGCATATTCTCGTCGTCACCCAGAAGAATGCGCAGGACGACGATCCGGCGCCTGATCAGATCTATGCCACCGGGACGGTCGCGACCGTGCTGCAGCTGCTCAAGCTTCCGGACGGCACGGTCAAGGTGCTGGTGGAAGGCCTGAGCCGCGCCACGATCGATCGCTATCTCCAGACTGTCGATTACTTCGAGGCCGAGGCCTCCATCGTGCCTGAACCCGAGGAAGACGCGACAGAGGTCGAGGCCCTGGCTCGCTCGGCTCAGACCGAGTTTGAGAACTACGTGAAGCTCAACAAGAAGATCTCGGCCGAGGTTGTCGCTGCTGTCGGGCAGATCGAGAGCCATTCCAAGCTGGCAGACACCATTGCCAGCCATCTGGTGATCAAGATCAACGAAAAGGAAGATCTGCTCTCGACGATTTCGGTCATCGAGCGGTTCCAGAAGATCCTTGGCCTGATGGAAGGCGAGATCGGAGTTCTGCAGGTGGAAAAGCGCATCCGTTCCCGCGTCAAGCGGCAGATGGAGAAGACCCAGCGCGAGTACTATCTCAACGAGCAGATGAAGGCGATCCAGAAGGAGCTGGGCGACGGCGAGGAAGGCACCAACGAGATTGCCGAACTCGAAGACCGGATCAGCAAGACCAAGCTCTCCAAGGAAGCCCGCGCCAAGGCCGACGCCGAGGTCAAGAAGCTCAAGGCGATGAGCCCGATGTCAGCGGAAGCCACCGTCGTGCGCAACTATCTCGACACGCTGCTGGGGCTGCCCTGGGGCAAGAAGAGCAAGGTGAAGCGCGACCTGGTGCTGGCCGAAAAGGTGCTGGACGAGGATCACTATGGCCTTGAGAAGGTCAAGGAGCGCATTCTCGAATATCTGGCGGTGCAGGGCCGTACCGGCTCGCTGAAGGGCCCGATCCTGTGCCTTGTCGGGCCTCCGGGTGTCGGCAAGACTTCGCTGGGCAAGTCCATCGCCAAGGCGACCGGACGTGAGTTCGTGCGCATGGCCCTGGGTGGCGTGCGGGACGAAGCCGAAATCCGCGGCCACCGCCGCACCTATATCGGCTCCATGCCCGGCAAGGTGATCCAGTCGCTCAAGAAGGTGGGCAAGTCCAACCCGCTGTTCCTGCTCGACGAGATCGACAAGATGGGCCAGGATTTCCGGGGGGATCCGAGTTCGGCATTGCTGGAAGTGCTCGATCCCGAGCAGAACCACACCTTTGCCGATCACTATCTGGAGGTCGACTACGACCTTTCGGATGTGATGTTCGTGACCACCTCGAACACCTTGAACATCCCCGCGCCATTGATGGACCGCATGGAGATCATTCGTCTGTCGGGCTATACCGAGCAGGAGAAGCACGCGATTGCCAAGCAGCACCTGATCCCCGAGACGCTCAAGGAGAATGGCCTGGCACCGGGCGAGTTCGTCCTGAGCGATGAGATGCTCACCGCCTTGATCCAGCGCTACACCCGCGAAGCGGGCGTGCGTAACCTCAAGCGTGAAATCTCCAAGCTGATGCGCAAGGCCGTGGCTGAGATCGTCAAGACCAAGGTCAAGTCGGTCACCATCGATGAAGAAACGCTGACCCGTTACCTAGGCGCCGACATCTTCAAGCATGGCGAGATCGAAGCCGAAGCGCAGGTGGGCCTGGTGACGGGTCTGGCCTGGACCTCGGTGGGTGGCGAGTTGCTGACCATCGAAGGCGTGATGACGCCGGGCAAGGGCCGCATGACGGTGACAGGCAACATCAAGGAAGTGATGAAGGAATCGCTGACGGCGGCGACCGCCTATGTGCGCTCCCGCTCCATCGAGTTCGGCATCAAGCCGCCGATGTTCGACACGCGCGACATCCACGTCCACCTTCCCGAAGGCGCTACGCCCAAGGATGGTCCGTCGGCGGGTATCGGGCTTGCCACCGCCATTGTTTCGGTGATGACGGGCATTCCGGTGCGCAACGATGTGGCCATGACCGGCGAGATCACGCTACGGGGCAGGGTGCTGCCGATTGGCGGGCTCAAGGAAAAGCTCCTGGCGGCGCTGCGGGGCGGCATCAAGACGGTGCTGATTCCCGAAGAGAATGTTCGCGATCTCGCCGAGATCCCGGACATCGTCAAGGAAGGCATGGAGATCGTGCCGGTTTCGCGCATGGATCAGGTGATCGCGCGGGCCCTGGTGCGGACGCCCGAAGCGATCGAGTGGAACTTCGAGGACACGGTGCCCGCCGTATCCACCACGGTGGACACGGCTGATGAAGGGGTGACGGGCGGCCTGCATTAGGCCAACACGTTCGAAAGCTAAGGAGGCGGCGGTCCATTGGGCCGCCGCTTTTTGTTGGCATGCAGGTGCGCAATGTCATGGGGTCCTGATGCTGGAGGCTTTCGGGACCGGCAGCCGGCGCAAACTGACGCAAGAGGTGGCCTGGAAGCGGCGATATCCCCGTTTTTCCCTCGGAAAACCGGGGCGCAAGCCTTGTCGACCCGGCTTTTCCGGTCCATTAACACCCTGAGCGCGTCAGTCGGGAGCAGCCCGGCATGCCTTGCGTCCTGGGCGGAATCGCTCAAGGTGGCGCCATTTCCATGCTCGCCGTCACCGGCGGCCATTCACTGTGAGGAAACGCTATGAACAAAAACGATTTGGTTGGCGTCGTTGCTGACAAAGCCACGATTACCAAGGCACAGGCGGCCGAGGCGGTTGATGCAGTGTTCGAAGCCATCGCCGAGTCGCTGAAGGCGGGCGATGAAGTCCGCCTGGTCGGTTTTGGCACTTTTGCTGTTTCGCGTCGCAAGGCATCGACGGGCCGCAATCCCGCAACCGGTGCCGAGATCAGCATTCCCGAATCCAACCAAGCCAAGTTCAAGCCGGGCAAGGGTCTCAAGGACGCGCTGAACCCCGCCTAAGACGTCAGTCATCAAGGCTCCGTGGGCACTTTGCCGCGGAGCCTTTTCGGAGGCAGGGTTGACGCGCCTCCTTGCGCGCCCTAATCAATGCCCCAGCACCGGCCCAAGTGGCCCGTGGGCGATTAGCTCAGTTGGTAGAGCGCCTCGTTTACACCGAGGATGTCGGCGGTTCGAGTCCGTCATCGCCCACCAAACCTTGCAGGCCAAGGTTTTGCGATTTCCAAAAGCTCCGAGCCGGCGCATGTCGCGCCTTTGACCCGCTTTTCCGTCCAAGAAGGACGGTGGCGCTTCTTGCCTGCCGATGTGCGGGGGAGGGTCCGCGGTCGACCTCAAGGCCCGAGGATTGTCGGATCGCGAATACCGGCGCCGCGGTCTTGAAGCAGTGTGATCGTATTGGAGACATGGTGGAGCCTGTCGGCCTTGAGCAGCTAGGCTGGATCGAGGCGCTCTATGCCGTTTCGGGTTACCTCGACGCGCTCAACCGAAGCAGTCTGCATTTGCCCGGCTTCTATTCTGCGGTTGAGCTCGGAAATGCTCCGCTCCACGTCCTGGAAATCGAGTCCTTGAAGGCTGGGCAGGGTGTAGTTCCACCATTGCAGGCGCAGCAGCTCCTGCACTGTGTCGTCGTTGAAACGCATGCGTAGCAACTTGGCGGGTACGCCCGCGACGATCGCATAAGGCGGGACATCCTTGGTCACGATGCTCCCGCCGGCAATCACCGCGCCACTTCCGATTCGGACGCCCATCTGGATCATAGCTCCAGCTCCGATCCACACATCGTGGCCAATGACAGGGGCTGATCTACGTATTTCCGGGGGAAGCTTGATTGCGGCCTTGAACTGATCGAATTCCTTCCAGCCGGAAAATCCGCCCGCTGCGCCATACTGAAAGGGGTGCGTGCTCAGGAACGTTGTTGGGTGATTGCCATCGCCGATGCGGATGTCCGGGCCCAGTGAGCAGAACCTGCCGATCGAGGACGCACAGTTGACGGTTCCGGAACGCATGTACGAATAGCGGCCAATGGCACAGCTCGAGTGAAAAACCGCCTGGCCCAGGGTAACGGGTAGCTCGATGCGCAAAGCCGCAGCTGAAGAAATATTCGCCAGCGAGCTGATATAGAAGCCGTTCACCGTTCCAACCTACGCTCAACACAATATTGCGGCCTTGTATCAATGGGATCATCGGAAGGCGAGGTGGGACAGTCCCGAGACGGAGGCGTCAGATCGCAGCAGGGGCCGAAATGGACGGAACCCGTACGCCTCACGCGAGGCTCTCCGTGCCTGCGGGGAGGATAGGGCTGAACTGGCCGCCATGTTTTTACCCCGGGCTTTTGAGGGGCACCCGGCACCATCCCGGCGGGGTAAGCGCGGCGAGGCGGCAGCAGCTCAAGCTTGGCACATTGCCAAATAGCGGCGATCCAGCGGCGCAGGCAAGGCCGGGTCCCAGCATCCACCGCCAGCTAAGGCGTCGGGGCATTTGCCCCGGGCTGCACGCAGGGTGCTGATACAACGAGCGTCATCTACAAAGGCACGCTTGGTTCTGAGGCTTGGTTAGCTTTGCTCCGTACCTCCTTTGTGATCGCCCCACGCGCCGAGTTTTCCACAGCCTTCGCAGTTCAACGAAATTTCTCCGCGAAATTTTGCTGACCGCTTGACTTGGACGGGGGGCGCCGGTACATCGACGCCACGTTGCGCAGACAGACAGTCTGCCGCTGCGGGAGTAGCTCAGTTGGTTAGAGCGCCGGCCTGTCACGCCGGAGGTCGCGGGTTCGAGCCCCGTCTCTCGCGCCACCCTTTCTCGTTGATATTCAATGAGTTTATGAGGGGTGGCGCTGAACGGTTCGGACCAAAGTCAAAGTTCTGAGCGTCGGCATCACTAACTTCCTTTAGCCAGTTTCAAGCCAAGCTTCGGTCTCTTGACCAAGCCATTCTGACCGGAGCCATTAGCGCGGCTGCGAGCCGCCCTGGCGGGTTTTCAAGCTTTCCATTCGCGCTAGTGGCAGTGGCTCATGTTGCTGCGCCAGTGGGTAGAGGCGCCAGCGCAAGGCAGGCGGATGGCCAGTTCGTGCTGGCTCTCGTGAGGGACAGCGAAGCGGTCTATGTGCCCGGGTATGGGCAGCCCTGAACAGCGCGGGCCGCTCGTACACTTTGACCGGGCCGGACTTGTTCTGGCCCGTATTTGCAGGAGTTGAGTTGACCACCCGTCACGCGGGGATCACTGTGGAACCGAAAGATGGCTGCGCATACCGGACGGAGGTTCGATCGTGGCTCGTTGGCTCCTTACCACGCTGTGTCTCATCCTTGGTGCGCCTACGGCAAGCCAGGCAGGCGAAGCAGGGCCGCCACCCCCGCAGCCTGAAGCAAGCCTCCATGGCAATGCGATACAGCGCGAACCGCCCGTTATTCCGGTCGGATTGGATGCGTTCCGGATGTGGGAGCGCTGGCACCATCTGCGGATCGGCATGCGCGCTTATATGCGCAGCACCTATGATCGAAGCGGGGGCAATCACCATGCCGATGCCAGTCACTTCCTGTATCAGCTGGCGGACGACCGCAACGTCACTTTGGACTTTGAAGGATCGGGTGTTGTGGCGTTTGTCCGCCACAACCATTGGCATGGCAGCCCATGGCGCTATGTCGTGGATGGCACCGAGTATGTGGTGGAGGAAAGCTCAACCCGGGATCCGAACAATCCGGTGCCAAACTCCGTGTTCCTGCCTGAGGCGGCCTTTCCTCACCCGCTGACCTGGACCTGGTCGACGACCAAGGGCGCCGATCTTTCCTGGGTGCCGATTCCGGTGGAGCGGTCGTTCCGCATGGAATACGCCCGAACCCACTACGGCACCGGCTATTACATCTTCCAGCAGTTCGTGCCGGGCGCCAACTTGTCGAGCCCGATTCGCAGCTGGGACGCTGCGCCGCTCGATCCGGAAGTGCTGGAGCTCATCGAGCGATCCGGCAGCGATATCGCTCCGGCGGTCGAGTCGCTGGTTGGCCGACAGCTCGGCATGGAAGAAATCTCAGGCACTGTCGCGCTGGAAGGGCGGGCTGCGCAGATGGCGTTTATCAGCGGCGCGCCGCGTCTTGTCCGCGCGCTCAAGATCTCGATCCCACGGGAGCGGGGCCTCGACCTGAGCAAGGTTCGGCTCAGGGTTACCTGGGACGAGCGCTCGCATGCCTCGGTCGATGCACCGGTGCCACTCTTTTTTGGCACGGGCACGCTGTACAACCATGACGAGCGGGAATGGCTGGTCAAAGCTTTCCCGGTCAATGTGCGCTTCACCGGCGACCGCATCGAACTTGCCACCTACCTGCCGATGCCGTTCTTTCGTTCGGCGCGCTTCGAACTCGTGCCCGAGCCAGGGGTGACCATTGCTGACCTGCGCTGGTCGATCCGGACGCAGCCGCTCGACGCTCCGCCCTATCATGTCGGCTATCTGCATGCGACATACCGTGATTTTCCGCAGCCGGAGCGGGGCCGTGATCTGGTGCTGCTCGACACTACGACGGTTGAAGGTGGCGGGGAGTGGGCGGGACACCTGGTCGGTACGGCGTTCATCTTTTCCCATGACGCTGATCTGATGACTCTGGAAGGGGATCCGCGCTTCTTTTTTGACGACAGCCGCACGCCGCAAGCCCAGGGCACGGGAACCGAGGAGTGGGGCGGAGGCGGGGATTACTGGGGCGGGCAGACGATGACGCTGCCCTTTGCTGGCCACCCGGTCGGCGGCCCACATGGCGCGCCCC
>JAQGKH010000300.1 GCA_028290225.1 Devosia sp.
TTGTGTTTGCTCAACATTGTTGAGGTTAAACACACGCTCAATCGGCTTTGCTGCCGTTCCAATGACGCCTGGTTCCGGTGCTGGTAATCTGGTTCAGCATCGGCACGGTGCCCGCTGTGCTTACCGCGTTTTGATCTCGTTCTTTCCCATCGTGATCAGCGAAACCGTCGCCTCCAACAATGGCCTTGGAAACATGATGGCTTCGGCTCAATCCAACTTTAACGTGCCGCTGGTGTTTGCCGGCTTGCTGATGCTGGCGATTTAAGGCATCGCCATGTATGCGTTGATGGCCTGGCTCGAAAGGCGCATGACCGGCTGGGCGCACCGGTCCACCATGGCACAATAATGCCGCCTCAGCGCCGCTCGGCCCCGCAGCGCAGCCAGCAATAGCCGAAGCGGGGCAGGGTGATCTTGGTTCCCCCGCTGAAGGGCTCGCGATTATGCGCGTCGGAGAGCAGCGGCACAAAGCGCTCGATGCCGTCTATCTCGATGGGGAAGGTTACGGCCTTGTCGGTGAAATTGTGCAGCGTCACCACGTGACCGCCGCGCCAGCGATAACTCAGCGCCAGCACATCGTCGGTGCCCAGATCAACGACCTCGAACTCGCCCCAGCCGATTTCGGGGGCCGAGCGGCGCGCCGCGATCATGCTGGCCACGGCATGCAGCAGGGAATCGGGGTTGGAGATCTGCTCGGCGACATTGATATGCCGGTGCCCATTGGGGCCGTCAGCCGGCACCTGCCGGAACACGGCATCGCGCTCCGCAGCCGAAAAGCCGCCATTGCGCTGGTCGTTCCACTGCATGGGCGTGCGAACCGCTTCGCGTTCGGACAAGGACAGGTCCTCGCCCATGCCGATTTCCTCGCCATACCACATCACCGGAGTGCCGGGCAGCGCGAACATCAGCGATTGCGCCATGCGGATCAGGTCCTGGTCATTGCCCAGCATCGGGGCAAGGCGGCGCCGGATGCCACGGTTATAAAGCTGCATACCAGGGTCGGGGGCGAAGGCCGTGAAGATTTCACCCCGCTCGGCCTTGGTCAGCCGGGCAAGGTCCAGTTCGTCATGATTGCGCAGGAAGCTGGCCCATTGCCCCATGCCCGCGGACCCCGGCCGGTGCATCAGGGTCTGGCGCAAGGGGGAGGCGGTTCGACGCGCCAGGGACAGAAACAGGGTCTGGTTGAGCGGAAAGTCGAAGATCATGTTCATGCGGTCGCCGCCGTCGAAATAATCCTCGGCCAGCTCGTACTCGATATTGGCTTCGGCCAGCAGCACGGCGCCGGCCCGCCGCCAGCTCAGGAACTCCTTCATTTCGGTCAGCAAGCTGAACGGGTCCTGGGTGCCCCCATTGGGCAGGCCCATGTCCTCGATCAGGAACGGCACGGCATCGATGCGGAAGCCCGATACGCCGAGCGCCAGCCAAAACCCCATGATCTTGAGGATTTCGACGCGCACCTGTGGATTGGCGACGTTGAGATCGGGCTGGTGCTTGTAGAAGCGATGGAGATACCAAGCGCCGGCCTTGCGATCATGGGTCCAGATGGCTTCCTGGACACCTGGGAAAACCACGCCCTCGGTGATATTGGCGGGCTTCTCCTTGCTCCACACATACCAGTCGCGGAACGGGGAGTCCTCGCTTTGGCGCGCCGACTGGAACCAGGGATGGTCCACGGAGGTATGGTTCACCACCAAGTCGATGATCACGCGCATGCCCCGGTCGGCCGCCGCATGCATGAATTCGACGAAATCCCCCAGGGTGCCATAGCGCGGGTCGACCCCGTAATAGTCGGTTATGTCATAGCCGTTGTCGCGATTGGGCGAGGGATAGAAGGGGTTGAGCCAGATGCAGTTGACCCCGAGCCGCTCCAGATGATCGAGCCGGTCGGCCAAGCCGGCAAAGTCCCCCACGCCGTCGCCGTCGAGATCCATGAAGGATTCGACATCCAGGCAATAGATCACGGCATTCTTGTACCAGAGATTGGCTGACATGGTGGCTCCCAAGCAATGGGAGGGCCAACGAAAGCAACGCCCTGGCCGTTCCCGTTTCGCTGGCGCGACAGTTCCGCGCGGCGCCCGCAGGAGAGCTAAGACAGCCAGCGGCGCTGCCGCTTGGGGCAGACGGGCGCATTGCCGTTCGGGCCCCTTTGCCCTACATACCAGCCAAACCACAGACGGCAACGAGGTCAGCAAGCCTATGGCTCGCCAGTTTATCTATCACATGAGCGGAACGTCCAAGTCCTATGCCGGCGGCAAGAAGGTGTTGGACAACATCCACCTGTCCTTCTACCCCGATGCCAAGATTGGCGTTCTCGGGCCCAACGGCTCGGGCAAGTCCACCTTGCTGCGCATCATGGCCGGGCTCGATACCGAGTTTTCCGGCGAAGCCTGGGTCGCGCAGGGCGCCAAGGTCGGCTACCTCGCCCAGGAGCCGCAGCTCGATCCGAACCTGAATGTGCTCGGCAATGTCATGACCGGCGTCAAGGAAAAGAAGGCCGTCATCGATCGCTACAACGAGCTGATGATGGAGTATTCGGACGAAACCGCCGATGAAGCCAGCAAGCTGCAGGACCAGATTGACGCCGAAAACCTGTGGGATATCGAATCCCAGGTGGAAGTCGCCATGGAAGCGCTGGGCTGCCCGCCCGGCGATGCCGATGTGACCACCCTGTCAGGCGGCGAGCGCCGGCGGGTGGCCCTGTGCGCATTGCTGCTGAGCAAGCCCGACCTGCTGCTGCTTGACGAACCGACCAACCATCTGGATGCCGAAACCACCGCCTGGCTCGAACGCCATCTGCGCGAGTTCGAAGGCGCCGTTTTGATCATCACCCATGATCGCTACTTCCTCGACAATGTCACCGGCTGGATCCTGGAGCTCGATCGTGGTCGCGGCGTGCCTTATGAAGGCAACTACTCGGCTGACCTCGCGGCCAAGGCCAAGCGCTTTGCCCAGGAGAAGTCGGAAGACGCCGCCCGGGCCAAGGTGCTGGAGCGCGAGCGCGAATGGATGGGCCAGTCTCCGCAGGCGCGCCAGAGCAAGAGCAAGGCTCGCCTCAAGGCCTATGACGAACTGGTCAAGATCAACGAGGCGCGCACGCAATCCTCCACCGCCCAGATCATCATTC
>JAQGKH010000318.1 GCA_028290225.1 Devosia sp.
TGCTCTCGATCATAGTCCCCCGAGGACAGCGCCCAGCCTTGCGCCACCAGAATAGCCCCGAGGTCTTCCCCTCCAACCGTGCAGCGCGCCAGCAGGCGACCATATTGATCGCGATCTTGCGGCTGGCAGTCGAGATCGCCCGAGCCAAGAAGTTCGGCCATCCGGTCGCGGGCTGCCCGACCGCAGGGCCAGTTCTGGCCTGCACGCACACAGCTCTGGTCCAGTTCAGGCGCATCAAGGCCCAGCAGCCGGATGCGCTCGGCCCCCAAGCGAAAGCTGTCGCCATCGCTGGCTCGTCCAGCGCCGCTCACCGGCGGAGGTGCCGGATCCAGCCATGCCGCCAGCACTGCCACCAGCGTCAGAATGACCACTGCCCAAAACGAGCCGCGGCGGCCGGCAAAGGGTCGGCTTCGCTTTTGATATCGATTCAGGATTTCACCGCCCGTTAACTACGCCATCGCTACTGTTTGGCTGTGAGCGTAGCGAATGCGTTTCTTGTTCGCATCACCTAGTACCGAGTAACAGTTCAATGCCGTCCTGGGCCACGATCGACGCTGACGTCCGCTCGCTTATGGGGCGCGACATCAAGCGCAATGCACAAAAAACCGTGTTGGATGCACGCCAGCGCCTGACTTCGAGTTCAGGCACGCGCGCCGCCTTCGATTTCGAGCTGATGCATGACTATGCGAGTGCGCGGCTCGCCGCAGCGCTGCCCATGGCCGCCATCGTCATCATCCTCTCATTCGTAGCCAGTTTCTGGGTGCCGCCGCTGTTTGCCAGCCTGTGGGCGGGCACAGTGCTGCTCAGCCTCCTGATGATCGTGCTGGTCGCACGGCGCTTCAAGGCCAGCGATCCGGCCAAGTTCAATGCCGGACAATGGGCGGCAAGTTTTGTTATCGGTGAAACCGTGTACGGTCTTGCCTGGTCCCTGCTGGCCTTGTTCACCCTGGTTGCGAGCCCGGAAACCCTCACACCGGTGATGTTCGCCATGGTGCTGGTGAGCGTTGCCGCCAATGCGGTGGCGACCCATACCCTGCCATCCGCGACATTGATGAGCACCTTGCCGGTGACGCTGACCGTATCGATCAACCTGGTCGCTTTGGGTGGCACGCTGAACTTCATGCTGGCAGCCGTTGCGGTGTGCGGTGAAATCTTTTTCGTTTACCTCGCCCGGCAACTGCATGCCTCCGAGCTCGAGACCGTCACTCACCAGGCTGAAAAAGACACGTTGATCGGCGAATTGGAGGAGGCGCGGCACATGTCGGACGAAGCGCGTCGCCACGCCGAGCAGGCCAACATCGCCAAGTCGCAGTTCCTGGCCACGATGAGCCACGAGTTGCGCACGCCGCTCAATGCGATCATCGGGTTTTCCGAGGTGCTGCAATCGGAGCTGCTGGGACCTCACCAGGTGCCGCAATACAAGGAATATGCCGGGGACATTCACGCCAGCGGCCAGCATCTGCTGAACCTGATCAACGAGCTGCTGGACCTCAGCCGCATTGAGGCGGGCAAATACGAGCTGAACGAGGAAATCGTGTCGCTGGTGGACATCGCCGAGGACTGCCGCCGCATGATGGAACTGCGTGCCAAGTCCAAGGGGATCGAGCTCATCTACAATGTGGGCAACAACCTGCCCCGGCTGTGGGGGGACGAGCGCGCCATCCGGCAGGTGATCCTCAACCTTTTGAGCAATGCCATCAAGTTCACGCCCCAGAACGGCAAGATCACGCTGGTGGTCACGCGCAGCGGCGATGGCGGGCAGCTGATTTCGGTCAAGGACAACGGCCCCGGCATTCCCGAAGACGAGATCGCCACCGTTCTGTCCTCGTTCGGGCAGGGCTCGCTGGCCCAGAAAACCGCCGAACAGGGCGCGGGTCTCGGCCTGCCCATCGTGCAAAAGATCATGGAGCTGCACCAGGGTCGGTTCGACCTGTTCTCCAAGCTGCGCTTTGGCACCGAGGTGATCGCCACGTTCCCCCGCGCCCGCGTCATGGATGCGCTGGCCCCGGTGGTGCAACGGAAAGAGCGCCTCGAGATCTATTCGGAAGCCGGCTAACCCGCTTTGCGGCCGAGCGGCTAGTGAGCCCGGCCGCTGACCGCGGCGCTGGCAAAGGTCGCCATGTTGTTGTGCAGGTGCAGGGCCGTTTTGGCCAGCACCGCCGCCAAGGCCGCACCGGTCCCCTCCCCCAAGCGCAGGCCCAGATCGAGCAGTTCGGTCTGCCCCATGGCCTCGAGCGCCCGCCGATGTCCGGCTTCTGCCGAGACATGGGCAAACAGGCAATGCTCGATAGCCGCAGGATTGACGGCATGAGCGATCGCCGCCGCCGCGGTGGCGACAAAGCCGTCGATGATCACCGGCACCTTCTGGTGGCGCGCCGCGATGATCGCCCCCAGCATCGCAGCAATCTCGCGCCCGCCCAGCCGCGCCAGAATCGCCAGGGGGTGGTCCAGCTCTCCGTCATGGCGCGCCAGTGCACGGTCCACGGCATCGGCCTTGCGCTGCAGCCCCGCATCGTCGACGCCCGTGCCGCGCCCCACCCAATCGGCGCCGGTGCCGCCATAAAGCGCCGCATAAAGCGCGGCCGCGACCGTGGTGTTGCCGATACCCATTTCGCCGATGCAGATCAGGTCGGGCTTGCCGGCAATCGCTTCCATGCCATAGGCGATGGTTGCGGCACACATCTTGTCGTCCAGCGCCGCGGTCTGGGTGATGTCGCCGGTGGGCAGCTCCAGCGCGAGTTCGAACACCCGCAGATTGAGCTCGTGCAGGGCACAGATCTGGGAGATGGCGGCGCCACCTTCGGTGAAGTTGGCCACCATCTGAGCCGTCACATCGCGTGGATAGGCCGAAACGCCTTGGTCGGTCACGCCGTGATTGCCAGCAAAGATGGTCACCATCGGGTTGTCCAGCCGCGGCTTAGGGCGGCCCTGCCAGCGCGCCAGGAACTCCACCAATTGCTCGAGCTTGCCCAGCGAGCCGGCGGGCTTGGTCAGCTGCCCGTCACGCTCGCGCACCGCGGCCACCGCGCTTTCATCCCCATCGGGAACAATGGCGAGCAGTTCAAGCACATCGGCATAGGCGGGGTTCAAAGGCGAGGGCATGGAGAAACCGGGCAAGGAATGTTAGGACGGCCGACTTGTGGCGCAGACACGGGCGGAAAGCAATTGGAGGGATGGCGGGCGGACCTGGTGATGGCCTTGCGGTTTTTTTCGCGCCTGCCATCTGGCTCCAGCCCGCATGAGCGCCCCGACCTTGCCCGCATCGCGCCCGTGCTGCCGCTCGCAAGCCTGCTGATCGGGGCGGGGCCGGCACTGATCCTGGCGGCCGGCGCGCAAGCCATGCCGCCCATGCTTGCTGCGGCGCTGGCAGTTGCAGCCCTGGTGCTGGCCGGCGGTGCCATGGCCGAGGACGCGCTGGCCGACAGCGCCGATGGGCTGTTTGGCGGGCACACCGTCGAGCGGCGGCTCGAGATCATGAAGGACAGCCGCCACGGCACTTATGGCGTAGCGGCGCTTTGTTTGCTGCTGATCATGCGGGTGGTGGC
>JAQGKH010000321.1 GCA_028290225.1 Devosia sp.
GGGCCTCGACAGTCTTTTTGTCGAGCTGTCCCGTGACAAGCTGGCCGTCCGGGGCGATGCGGCATGATCCTGGCCATGCTGCGCGTGATGGTGCTCGGCCTGGTGCGCGACCGGGGCGCCCTGGTCATGGCCTTCGTGTTGCCAGCCCTGATCTTCGTTATCTTCGCCGCCATCTTTGCGGGCACCGGGGGCGCCGACATGCGGGTGCAGGTTGCCTTCGGCATGGCAGAGCCATCCTTGGCGAATGCGCGGTTCGAGGCAGCGTTGCGGCGAGATCCGGCCTTGCGGGTGCGCGCCGGCAGCAGCAGCACCCAAGCCGAAACCCAGGCGCTGGTGCAGGGCGGTCAGGCCGATGTCGGCCTGTTCTTGCGCGATGCCCTGGTGCGCACCGATGCGTCCCCGATCGTCATCTTGGCCGATCCGGGCAAGAGCATGGCGCCGACGCTGTTGCTGGGGCATGTGCAGCGCATCCTGGCGCAGGACCTGCCCGAGGTTGCGGTGTCGCGAACCGCGCCGCTGATCGGCGCGCTGGTGGGCGGCTTTTCGCCCGAGCAGAGCCAACGGCTGGCCGCGGCGCTGGCAGCGCTGGCCCAGGGCGCGCCCCAAGCTGTGGCGCAAGCCGAACTGGCCCAGACGCAAATGGCGGACGGTGCCAGCGACGGCAGCGCCAATGTCGCCTATTACGCGGGAGCGGTGGCGATCCTGTTCCTGTTGTTTTCGGCCATGCAGGGGGCGGCGACGCTGATCGAGGAGCGCAGCTCGGGCATTGTGGACCGGCTGGCGGTGGGTCCTGCGGGCACCGATGTGGTGGTGCTGGGCAAGTTCCTGTTCCTGACCGGACAAGGGCTGGTGCAGGCGAGCCTGATCTTCGGGCTGGCCATCCTGCTGTATCAGGTGCCGGTGTTGGCGCATGGGCTGGCCTGGCTGCTGACGACGCTCGCCGCTGCGGTTGCGGCAGCCGGGCTTGGGCTTGCCGTGGCGGCGTCCTGCACCAGCAAGCAGCAGGCCCAGACCATCGCGACCTTCCTGGTGCTGGTGTGCTCGGCGGTGGGTGGCTCGATGGTGCCTCGCTTCATGATGCCGCCCTGGCTACAGGAGCTGGGCTGGTTCACGCCCAATGCCTGGGCAATCGAAGCGTATCAGGGTGCCCTGTGGCGGGGCGATGGGCTGGCGGCGCTGGCGCCCAGCCTGGGGGTGCTGGTGGGCACCGGGCTGGCCGGGGTGCTGCTGGCCCTGGGAATTTCGCGGCTGCGCCTGCGGTTTTAGGATCGTGCGACCTTATCCCCCTCACTTCAGCCGCGTTCTGGGCTATGCTGCATGCACAAGGCACGCCAAGCGGTTTTGAAGATGGACACAGTTTTCCACTATCTGGTGCCAATTGTGCTGGTCCTCGGCACGGTCGCATTCATGGAATGGTTCGCCGCCTGGTCCCATGAGCACATCATGCATGGCTGGGGCTGGGGCTGGCACCAATCCCACCACGAGCCGCATGACGAGGCGCTGGAAAAGAACGATCTGTTCGCGGTGGTGTTTGCCGGTATTGCCATTGCCTTGTTCGCGCTTGGCGCGTTTGCCTGGTGGCCGCTCACCTGGATCGCGCTGGGGGTGACGCTGTATGGCGCCCTGTATTTCTTCATGCATGACGGGCTGGTGCATCAGCGCTGGCCGTTCAAGCATGTGCCGCGCAAGGGATATCTCAAGCGCGTCTACCAGGCGCATCGCTTGCACCATGCGGTGCAGGGCAAGGAGGGCTGCGTGTCGTTCGGCTTTGTTTATGCCGAGCCCGTGGACAAGCTGGTCAAGAAGCTGAGCGATGGGCGACGGCCGTTCGATGCCGAAGCAATCGAGGACGAAGAGCGCCCATCCGCCTAGGGCCGCTGCCACAGCCCTTCGCGGCTGCTTGGCGTATGGGGGAGACGCGAAGCCGCCACATCGGCGAGGCTCGCCAGGACCAGCATGGCCTTGCGCCGGCCCGAGGTGGAAACCCGGCTGTTCCAGGCTTCGGGCCCGCCCTGGCGCAACTGGGTGCCGATGGCGCGATAAACCCGGCGCGCGGCGGCGATGGCCCAGGCTGAGCGCGGGGGCAGGGCGGCCATGCCCACGGCCGCCGAAGCGTAATAGCGTTCGGCCAGATCCAGCAGTTCAAGGGCGGCGCGGTGCAGGGCTGCGCGTTGCGCGGGGTTGTCGGGATCGACGGTGGTGATGCCGTGGCGGGCGAGGAGTTCGCCGGGCAGGTAGACGCGACCGGCCCGCGCATCCTCGATCACGTCGCGGGCAATGTTGGTGAGCTGAAAGGCGATGCCCAGATCGCTGGCGCGATCCAGCACGATGCCCTCGCGTGCACCCATAATCATGGCCATCATCACCCCCACCACGCCGGCGACATGGTAGCAATAGTCCAGCGTGTCGCTGACCGAGTGGTAGCCGCGCTGGGCGGCGTCCATGGCGAAGCCGGCCAGCAGTTCCTGGGGATGGCGAGCAGGAATGGCGTTGCGCTCGACCACGCGGCGCAAGGCTTCAAAGATTGGGTCATTGCCGGTTTGGCCCTGGAGAGCCGCGGCGGTTTGCTCCTGCAGCTGGTGCAGGCGCTCGGTTTGGCCCCGGCGGAAATCGGG
>JAQGKH010000326.1 GCA_028290225.1 Devosia sp.
GATCGCTCCAAAACAAGGCACCGCTGGAGCCGAAAAGGAGCACCGGGGCGCTTGCCGGTCACCAAGGGGTCGTTACGCTGGCGGTCCGCTGCAGGGGCGGCCTGCCCGGGCGGGTGTCGCTTGGGACCTTCGGTCCGGCTGGGCCATCAACAAGCAGGCGGGCGTCAGCGCGCCGCACGACCAGCACCAGGTCGCCGTATGAGTAGCCGGGGCAGTCCAGTGCACTGCGCAAGGCCGGTGGTCGTTTGCCACCGGGTCGCGTATTGGTAGGTCATTCGAATAAGCTTGGTCGGTTCCTTCATGGATTGCCTCGTCAACCTATATGCCCAGCCCCTGGCCGCGCTGGCCAGGCGCGTGCAGGGCGTAGAGGCAACGATACGGGTGGCGCTGCCGCCCGAGCAGCACCTGATCAAGGATTGGGTGCGCCACCATTTCAGTGAATATTGGGTGAGCGAAGTCACCGTGGCCATGGCGCACCAGCCGCCCGGCTGCCTTGTTGCCGTGGTGGATGGCAAGCTGGCCGGTTTTGCTTGCTACGATGCAACGGCGCGCGGATTTTTCGGGCCCATGGGCGTGGCGCCAGAGCAACGAGGCCGGGGCATCGGGCTGGCCTTGTTGTCCGCCACCTTGCACGCAATGAAGGCTCAGGGCTACGCTTATGCCATCGTGGGTAGCGTCGGGCCGCTGGACTTTTACCGCCATGCGGTGGGCGCCGTCCCTATCATGGGCGCCGGCGAGGATATCTACCGGGGTATGCTGCGCGCCAGGCCAGCCGAAGAGGTGCCATCGTGAACCTGTCATCCACCCCACCGCTGGCGCTGTTTGTCGGCATGCCGGGGCTGGAGCTTTCCCCGGACGAAATCGCCTTTTTCCGCGACGCCAATCCCTATGGATTGTTTCTGTTCCGGCGCAACCTGGATACGCCCGATCAGGTTCGCCGCCTATGCGCGCAATTCCGCGACGCCGTCGGCCGCCTCGACGCGCCGGTGTTCATCGACCAGGAAGGCGGCCGCGTGCAGCGGCTCAACAACGGCAACTGGCCCAGTTTTCGCAGCCTTGGCAGCTTTGGTGCCCTGGCGCAAAAGAACCGGGCGCTCGCCAGGCGCGCCCTGCGCTTGTCCACGCAAGCCATGGCGACCATCATGGCTGAGCTCACCATCGACAGCGGCACCACGCCGGTGGTGGACCTTGCCCGTTCGGGCACCCATGACGTGATCGGCCAGCGCGCCTTTGGGGACGATCCCGATCTCGTCATCGAGATGGCGCGCGAGGTGATCGAGGGCATGCTCGAAGTGGGCGAGTTGCCGATCATGAAGCACATTCCCGGCTATGGACGGGTGACGGTGGATCCGCATTTCCACTGCCCGGTGGTGGATGCAACATTGGAGGACATGCGGGAGAGCGATTTCCGCCCCTTCATGGCCTTGCGCGACACGCCATGGGCGATGGTCGCCCACCTGATCTTCACCCGGATCGATCCCGCGCATCCGGCCTCGGTGTCGCCGGCGGTTTATGAGCTGATCCGCAACGAGCTCGGCTATGATGGCGTGCTGATCACCGATTGCGTAACCATGGAAGCGCTCAGCGGCAGCTGGGCGGAGCGCGTGACGGCGGCCCTCGATGCCGGCTGCGACATCGCCCTGCACAGCCAGGGTGACCTCAAGGCCAGCGAGGCGGCAGCCCGGGCGGCCCGCCCGTTGACCCAGGCGACGCTGGAGCGCATCGCTCGGGGCCAAAGCCGGCGCGGCGCGCTTCGCGTCGATGCGCTGGCGCTGCACGCGCAAGTTGAACAGATCTTTCGGGAACACGGCATCGCCTGAGCGCTGCCGGCACAAGGCAAGGGAGTTGAGACGTGCTCAAAGCAACATTGGTCGCGGCCGCATCAGCCGCAATTCTGGCCATGGCGGCCCCCGCCAGTGCCCAGGTCGTGGTGACGGTCAGCTCCGAACAAACCACCACCTGGGTGCGCAATTTCAACCCGTTCAACCAGACCTCGGCCCGCGCCACCACCAAGGATTTCATCTACGAGCCGCTGGTGATCTTCAACCGGCTCAAGAACCAGGCCGAGTATCGGCTGGCCGAAAGCTTTGAACTGGCCGACGATCTGAAATCGATCAGCTTCACCCTGCGCGAAGGATTGAAGTGGTCGGATGGCGAGCCGCTTACCGCCGATGACGTGGTGTTCACCTATGACTATCTCAAGCAGTTCCCGGCGCTGGATTTCAACTCCGTTTCCGCCCTGCTCGAATCGGTCGAGAAGGTCGATGAGCGCACTGTGCGCTTCAATCTCCTGCAGCCCAATTCCCTGATCGCCAACACCATCGTGGGCATGCCCATCGTGCCCGAGCATGTCTGGGCCGGGATCGCCGACCCCGTGACCTTCACCAACGAAACGCCGGTTGGCTCGGGGCCGCTGACGGAAATCAGCCGCTTCACGCCCCAGGTCTACGAGCAGTGCCGCAACCCCAATTACTGGGATGCCCAAAGCCTCAAGGTCGACTGCATCCGCCTGCCGCAGCTGGCCGACAACCCGCAGGTGCTGGCGGCGTTGGCCGATGGTACGCTGGATTGGGCGACGAGCTTCATCCCCGATATCGACAACACTTTTGTGGCCAAGGACCCCGAGCACAACAAGTACTGGTTCAATCCCTCGAGCCTCGTATCCTTCCAGCTCAGCATGGTCACGCCCGACGAGAACAACCGCAAGGCGTTCACCGACGTCCGGTTCCGGCGCGCCCTGAGCATGCTGATCGACCGGCAAACCATTGTCGACATCGCCGGCTATGGCTATCCGCTGATCAACCAAGACCCATCCATGCTGGGGGAATTGTACAAGGCCTTCGCCAACCCCGAAGTGCAGGTCCAGTTCGGCCAGTACGGCAAGTTTGACCCCGAGGCCGCAGCGGCTCTCCTCGACGAGACCGGCTATGTCGACAAGAACAATGACGGCTTCCGCGACAATCCCGATGGCACCCCCATCGCCATCGATATCGAGATCCCCAATGGCTGGACCGACTGGATCGATGCGGTGCAGATCGCCATGGAGTCCCTCCAGGGCGCCGGCCTCAACGTCAAGATGAGCACGCCCGAGGAATCGGTGTGGAGTGCCGACCTGATCGCGGGCGATTATTCGATGACGCTGAACGCGCTGGGTTCAGCGGCCAATCCATACTTCCCCTATATCCGCTCCTTCAATCCGGGGGACTTCGGCAAGTCGCGCTTCACCGCGCCCCATTGGGAAAACCCTGAGGTCATGGAGCTGCTGGGGCAATATACCCAGATCAAGGACCCGGCCGAGCAAAAGGCGATCATGGACAAGATCCAGATGATCGTGGCCGAAGCCATGCCGGTCATTCCCGTTTATAACAGCCCCGCCTTTTACCAATACAGCACCAGGCGCTTCACCGGCTGGGCGAGCGCCGAAAACCCGATCGTGTCGCCGGTGGTGTCCAATGCCAATCCCGGGCGCCTGATCCAGCTGCTGGCGCTGCGTCCCGTCGCGCAATAAGCTTGCCGGGGTGCGTCGCTGACGCGCCCCTTTCGCCGCGGCTGCCTTTCTCCAACACGGGACGCATAGCGATGGCCTTTCTGCTCCGGCGAGTGGGCTTCTATCTCGCCGCCTTTATTGCCGCGGCGACCGTCAACTTCTTCCTGCCGCGCTTGATGCCGGGCGACCCCATCCAGATCATGTTCGCCAGCGCCGGCTCCAATCTGTCCATGGAGAACCTCAACGCGCTCAAGCTGACCTTCGGCTTCATCGATGCGCCGGTGGGCGAGCAATACCTGACCTATCTCAAAAGCGTCTTCACCGGCGACCTCGGCGTGTCCATCAAGTACTTCCCCCTGCCGGTAACCGAACTGCTGGGGCGGGCGCTGATCTGGACGGTGGGGCTGGTCGGCTCGGCGACACTGGTCGGCTTCACCCTGGGCACATTGCTCGGCGTCATGGCGGCCTGGCGCCGCGGCACCGTGTTCGACACCGTGGTGTCGCTGCTGGCGATCTTTTCCAGCTCGGTTCCGGCGGTGGTGCTGTCCCTGATCATGCTGTTCGTCTTCGGCTATACCCTGGACTGGTTCCCCAGCGGCTATGCCGCCGACCCCATGCTCGATCCGGCCTGGAGCTGGCCGTATATTTCTTCGGTGCTTTATCACGGCACCTTGCCCATGCTGACGCTGGTGATCGTCCTGACCGGCGGCTTTGCCGTCACCATGCGCAACAACATGATCAACCTGCTGGGCGAAGATTACATCGTCATGGGGCGCGCCAAGGGCTTGTCCGAGCGCCATGTCATGCTGTGGTACGCCGCCCGCAACGCGCTGCTGCCCACCGTTTCGGCGCTTGCCATTTCGCTCGGCAGCGTGCTCGGCGGCTCGCTGGTGATCGAAGTGGTGTTCAACTATCCCGGCGTCGGCAGCATGCTCTATCAGGCGATCCTCGCGCGCGATTATCCGGTGATCCAAGGCCAGCTGCTGATCATGACCGCAGCCATGCTGGTTGCCAACTTTGCCGTCGATCTGAGCTATCTGCTGCTCGATCCGCGGCTGAAAAGGGCCTGACCGGTGCCGCTCCTTTTCCAGCTT
>JAQGKH010000364.1 GCA_028290225.1 Devosia sp.
TTCAGCGTTGAAAAGCTGGTCGGGGCGATCGAGGATTATTTCACCGGCGTGCATGATCAATCCCTTGGGCGCGACCGTGCCGGCACCGCTCCGGTGATCGGGCTGATGCCCATCCATCTCGGGGAGATTTCCCCAGCCCAGGTGTTGCGCGCCGTGCATGGCGCAGCCCAGGATGCCCGTGATGCCGAGCAACGCGTCGGCCTTTACTCGGTCGATCTGGATGCCGCGCACCAACGCCGCTATGCCTTGCTGGATGGCTTGCGGCACGCGCTCGCCTCCAGCGACCAGTTGAGCCTTCACTTCCAGCCGCGCATCAACATGCGTTCGGGCGCATGCGCGGGCGCGGAAGCCCTGCTGCGCTGGCACCATCCGGATCTGGGCAATGTGGGCCCGGGCGAGTTCATCCCGCTGGCCGAGGCGACCGAACTGGCCCGTCCGCTGACGCAATGGGTGCTTGAAGCGGCGCTGCAGCAAGCGGCCAGCTGGGAGCAAGCGGGCTTGGCCATCAAGATCTCGATCAATGTGTCGCCGAGCAATCTGGAAGAAGCTGACTTTGCCCAGCGTCTCGGGCAAGCCCTGCAGCGACATGCCGTCCGGCCCGACGCACTGGAGATCGAATTCACCGAAAGCGGGCTAATCCGCAACCAGACCCAGATCCTGGCCAATCTGGCTGCCATCCGTGCTTTGGGCGTGGTTTGTGCCATCGACGATTTCGGCACCGGCTACAGCAGTTTCTCCTATCTCAAGGATATTCCCGCCGAGATCATCAAGATCGACCAGAGTTTTATCCGGACCCTGGTTCCAGGGAGCGACGACAGCGCCTTGGTGCGCGCCATGATCACCATGGCGCAGGAGCTTGGGCGAAAAGTGGTCGCCGAAGGCGTTGAAACCCAGCAGGCCTATGATTTTCTGCGCAGTTGCGGGTGCGATGAGGCGCAGGGTTACCTGATTTCGCGCCCGGTTCCTTGCAATGTCTTCGTCGCCTGGCTGCACGAGCGTGCCCCAGGCAATATTTGGCATTCCGCAGCGGCGTGACCTGGAAGGGGGAAACCATCCATGAAGTTTGATTTCTCCCCCACCGGTTACGCCAGGGTCTGGCTGGTGACATTTGTCGGCGTTGTCGTGTGCTCGGGCGCCGCCCTGATGGTGGATGCCTACTACAGTTTCAGCAGCCTCAATCCGGAACAAGTGACGCGGGCCATACTCGTGGATATCCTGTTGCCGACCTCCCTGGCCGGCCCATTGCTGTTTCTGCTGATGAACAAGATCCGGCAGTTGCGGAACGCGAAGCGTGAGCTCTCGCTGCTCGCTTCCACCGATAGCCTCACCGCCGTGCTGAACCGGGGAGCCTTCACCATGATGGTGGACGCCTATCTGGAGCAGTGCCGCGCCCATGCCAATCTGCGTTCGGGCGCGCTGCTGGTGATCGATGCCGATCACTTCAAGACCATCAATGACCGGTTCGGACATCAGTTGGGCGACGAAGCCCTCAAGCTGATCGCCGGGGGCATCAAGAGTACCTTACGCGGCGCCGATATCGTGGGCCGCGTGGGCGGGGACGAATTCGGGTCTTCCTGCCCGGCGCCACGCCCGAGTAGGCCAAGGGCGTGGCCGAGCGCATCCGCATGGCGGTCGCAAAACTGAACCTGCCCTTGCCCGCCAGAAGCAACGAACTGAGCGTCAGCATTGGCGGGGTGAGCTTTGATGGCGTTCCGAGCTATGATCACCTGTTTTCGCTGGCCGACGAGCGGCTTTACGGCGCAAAGACGGGCGGGCGCAACCGCGTGCTATTCCGGCACTTGCGCGCACCGGGTCTTGCTGCCTGACATTTATTGCGTGAGTGGACTTAAAGGCCTTGCACGCTTTTGAGCGCCTCGACTGCCAAACGATGATCATCGACATCGGGCAAGCCGCTGACGGCCACGGCCCCCACCACGCCGACATTCCTGATGATGATCGGCACGCCGCCGCCGCTAGCGGCGAAATCGGCGTCCGGCAGGCGATAGCGGGTGGCGAAGGTCCACTGCTTGGCTTCGCACAACAGCCGCATGTAAAGCGAGCTTTGGTGAAAGCGCAGGGCCACGGCGCGCTTGCGGCGCACCCAATCGACGTTGTCGGGGGTGGAGCCGGGCATCAGCGCCAGAAACACCGGCGTTGCCCCATGTGAGACCTCGATGCCGATGGGCAGGTTGCGCTCGGCGGCAGCCGCCTGGATGAAGGCGCCGATCTGCCAGGCCGTGCCGTAATCGAAACGCTCCAGCGCCAGCCCGGCTTGTTCGGCCAGCAATTGGTCCATGGTGGGTGGTATGGGGCTCATGGTGGCTCCGTCGGGTCCGGGGGGTTGGGGTAAGATAGGGCAACGGCGACCCGCCGCGCCCCAGGCTCAGGTAATGGAATAGCCGCCATCCACCACCAGGGTGGAGCCGGTCACGAAGGACGCGGCAGGAGAGCAAAGGTACAGCACGGCATTAGCCACCTCTTCAGGGCGTCCCCAGCGTGCCATGGGAGTGCGCCCCAGGATCGGGTCGGAGCGCGCGGGATCGTCGCGCAGCGCCTCGGTAAGGGGCGTGGCGATCCAGCCCGGTGCCACCGCATTGACCCGGATCGGGTCCCTGGCAAAGGCGATGGCCAGGGATTTGGTGAGCTGGTTGACGCCACCCTTGCTCGCGGAATAACCCGGCACCAGGCCGCCGCCGAAAAACGACAGCATGGAGGCCAGATTGACGATGCTCCCCTGCCCTCCAGACTTGAGCAACGGCCGGGCGGCCGAGCACATGCGCATGGTGCCGTTGAGATT
>JAQGKH010000368.1 GCA_028290225.1 Devosia sp.
ATCGGATTGGGCCATGGTCATGGTTGTCCTCGCCAGGAAAGCCGCAGTACCGAGGCGCAGCAACTGGCTGCGCCTCGCCCCTTGCGAGGTTACATCTGTGCTTCAACCGCATCGGCCATGACATTGGCCGCATCTTCAGCGCCCATGTCCGGGGTGTTCACGAACTCGGTGACCGTATCCATGATCGCACCGCGGAATTTTTGGGCGATGGTCATGTTGTGCGCCATGGAACGCACCAGCGTGCCGGCATCGATCGAGGCCTGCAGGTCAGCTTGCGAAGTTTGCTGGCAGGCATTGAAGCCTTGGCTCAGATCCACATCGAGGCGCGCCGGGATAGACCCCTTGGCCTGGTTGAACACGGTCTGGAACTCGGGCGACAGGATAGTGGTCGCCAGCAGCTTTTGACCTTCCTGGTAGTCCGGATCGTTCTGCTGGAAGAACACCACCGAATCGGCGTTGAGGATAAAGCCGGGCTGCGCCCAATCGGTCGGCGCCTGGGCGCAGACATAATCGGTGCCCTGCTCAAAGCCGGCGGCCGTGAGCAGTCCGATGGTCCAGTCGCCCATGATGTGGAAGGCGGCTTCCCCATTGCCCACCAGCGACGACATGGTGTCCCAATCGCGGCCCACAATGCCCGGATCCATATATTTGGAGGTCATGGTGCGAAGCTGCTCGAGCGCCTTGACCATCCCTTCGCTGCGCAACGCCTCCGGATCGCCTTCCACAAAGGCTTGCCGGTAGAGATCGATATCCATGCCATAGACAACGACCTCGAAAATGGTCGAGTCGGTCCAGTCGGCGGTGGAATGGGCAATGCAGATCTTGCCGGTGGCGACGACCTTGTCGCAAGCGGCGTTGAAATCGGCCCAGGTCTTGGGGATTTCAGCAACGCCTGCCTCTTCCATCACCTTGGGCGAGGCCCACATCCAGTTGATGCGGTGGATGTTCATCGGCACCGCGACCCAGTGGCCGGCGGGCTTCATCACCGGCAGCAGTTCTGGCGCAACCACCGCTTCCCAGCCTTCTGAAGCCGCCAGCTCGTCGAGATTGGCGGTCATGCCGGTCTCGTTCCACTCGGCGATTTCAGGGCCCTTGAGCTGCACGGCCGCGGGAGCATTGCCGGCAACCACATCGGCGCGAAGCTTGGCCAGGGTGTTTGCGGTGTGACCGGCAATGGCAGTCTGCTGCCACTCGCCGCCTGCGGCAGTGTACATTTCGCCTAGCTTGGCGATTGCCGCAGCGTCCGAGCCGGTCGCCCATTGGTGCAGGATCAGGGTCTTGGGCGCAGCGAGCGCGGTGCCCGTCAACAAGGCAAGCGTCATCAGGCCGAGACCGGCCGTCCTCACAAGATTCATTAGCTCTCTCCCTTGTGCGCTGACTGACCGGTTTCCGGTTCTGCAGCCACGTGTTAGGCCCCGCGTCTTCTCCTCGAACACTTGGCCTAATTTGTTCTAGGATGAACTTATTACCACTGTCAACGCAAGGGCTGTTCCATGACGCCATCCTCGCAGCTCCAGGTCATGTTGGCCGAGGAAAACGGTGCAACGCCTTCGGTGCGCGTCGTTCAGGCCCTCAGCGAACATGGTGCCCTCAGTGCCACGCAGCTTGCGCGCATAACCGGGCTGGCCAAATCGACCATATCCACTGCACTCACCAGCCTGCGTGCCTCAGCAATGGTGATTGAAAGCTCTGCTGCTGAAAAGGACAGGGGGGCTGGGCGCCCCGCCACCACCATCACGCTCAACCCGGCAGCGGGAACCTGCGTGGGGGTACTACTAGGAGGCGAGCATATCCAGGTCATTGTCGCCGACGTGACCCACGCCGTGATCTCGGACGTCGCGCTGCCCATGAAGACCGACTATTCTCCACAGGAAGCGGTGACCGCGACCTCCCGATTGATCGGAGAAGCTTACCGCGAGCACCGGCTGTCGCTCCAAACCATGCTGGGCGTGGGGATTGCGGTAGCCGGGCCGATCAACCCGCGCGACGGCCGGGTGCTGCGCGCCAGCGGCGTGCCGACCTGGTCGGGGGTCAACATCAAGCATGAGTTCCAGCGGGTCCTCAAGTGCCCGGTCATTGCCGAAAACGAGAGCAACTGCTCGGCAATCGCCGAACTCATGTGGGGGGCTGCGGTCGGTCGCCAGGACTTCATCTTCCTGACCATGGACTTGGCCATCGGCGGCGCCGTGGTCGCCAACGGCCAGCTCGTTTCGGGCAATGCGGGCGCTGCGGGCGAATTCGGGCATATCTGCATCAACCCCGATGGCCCTCTATGCCGTTGCGGCAACCACGGCTGCCTGGAACTTTATGCCGGCCTCAAGGAGCCACTGGGTGAGTTTTCGCGCCAGTTCGGGCAGGAAGTGACGATAGACGAGGTGATTTCGCTGGCCCGCGGGGGAAACCTGGCTGCTCAGACCATGATCGAGCAGGTGGCTCACGTTGCCGGCCAAGGCCTGGGGATCATCGCCTCGGTAGTCAACCCCGGTCTTGTTGTCGTGGGCGGGCGGCTGGCACTGGCCCGGGAGTTGCTGCTCGCTCCCCTGGAGGCAAGCTTCAACCGCCATTCGCTCGTGAAGCGGAGTGAACTTGATGCGGACGCGCGTACCCAGGTCCTCAGCAGCGCGTTCAGTGGTCGCGGCGCCTGCCTGGGCGCCGTGGGCCTGGTGCTGAGGGCTGGCGGTCGAACTGGCTGAGGCGGGCAGGCAGGCCTTTCCGCCGGCTCCATCAATAATGCCCCACTCTGCTGTCCCTGGCCAAAGTCAAACTCGCCCCCAACTGCAACGGGCCGCGCGGTGAACCCGAACAACCCTCACCTTGACTGTCGGCGCCTGTGGAACCAACCCCGGCAGGGCTGGTTCTTCACTCGTCACTTAAGAGGAGGGCGACATGTCAAGAATTGCAGCTTTAACGTCGGCGAGTTTGTTGTGTCTGATGTCTACTCTGCCGCTGGCAGCACAAGAAGCGACAACGCCGGCGGCGAACGCCGATAACCCACAAACCGCAGTTCCCGACCAGGTCATCGAACGCCCGATCGGCGCCGCCAGCCTGGTGGACGCGTCCGGCAAGGTTCTGGGATCAGCGCATCTCCGCGACACCCTGCACGGCGTGGTCATACGGTTGACGCTGGAAGGACTGCCCCCCGGCGAGCACGCCGTGCACATCCACGAGAACGGCGACTGCGATCCCGCGACCGGATTCGAATCCGCTGGTGGCCACTTCAACCCCGATGGGGCGCAGCATGGTTTCCTGAATGCCGAGGGCCCGCATCCCGGCGATCTTCCCAACCAGTGGGTCACCGAGGATGGTAACCTGGAGGCAACCGTGCTGGCGCCACTGCTCACCATGGTGAATGGGGAACAGTCAGAATCGGAAGATCCGCGCTACGTCATCGCCAGCAGCACGGTCCAGACCGCAATCATCGTTCACGAGCATGCCGATGATTATGTCACTGATCCGGTCGGGGAGGCCGGCGGACGGCTGGCCTGTGGAGTGGTCGAATTGGCGCCACCCTTCGCCGGCTGATCATCGTCAGGGCTGTGAATGGAGCAGGGGAGGGCGTCGCTATTGGGGCGCCCTCACAATGCTCAGCGGGGCGCGACGGACATTTTCTTGCCCCTGTCCCAGGTGCGAACCAGATTGGCCGCCGCATCGCAGATATAGATGAGGTCGGCCTCGTTGCATTGATTGTCGATGCCGAAGCGCGCCCACTGGCGCATCACCTTTTCCGCTTCCTCGATGGTGGGGAATGTGCGTTTGGCCACCACTCCGTCCAGAATAGGCTTGCGGGATGCTGCAACAAGCGTGAACACTCGTTTTCCTCCTTTGATCCGAAGCGAAGGTTAGCAGCCCGGTCACAAGCCGTCGAGGTGGATTGACAATCGCCGTCAGTAGACTTCGTAGGCCAGCCTGGCTTAATGTCCGCGCCAACTATGTGGAGGAGCAAGTCTGAAATGCGAATTATCTTGGCCGGCCTGGCGCTGCTGGTTGTTATTGGGGGCGCAGCCCTGGCCTGGGCCACGCGTCACCCCGAAATTGCTGCCTTGCAGGCCCCCCCTGCTGCTGCTTCCGCGGAACTCATAGAAACCGGGGAAGTGCTGGCTGCGGTGGGTGACTGCGCCGTGTGCCACACCGCACCTGGCGGGCAGCCCTATGCGGGTGGGCTGGCAGTTGAAACGCCGTTCGGTACCATCCACTCCACCAACATCACCCCCGATCCGGCGACGGGCATCGGCGCCTGGTCCTTGGATGCATTCCGGCGGGCCCTGCATCAAGGCGTCAGCCGCAACGGGCAGTATCTGTATCCAGCCTTTCCCTATGACCACTACACCAAGGTCAGCGACGCTGATGTGGAAGCCCTTTACGCTTTCCTGACCAGTCTGGATCCGGTCGAAAGCGCGCCCAAGCCCAACGAATTGCGATTTCCGTTCAATCAGCGTGTCCTGATGGCGGGCTGGAATCTCCTGTTCTTCAAGGAAGGACGCTACCAGCCGGACCCGTCCCGCTCCGAAGAATGGAACCGGGGTGCCTATCTGGCCGAAGGGCTCGGCCATTGCGGCGCCTGCCACACCCCCCGCAATGCTCTGGGTGCCCTGGAGGGCGACCGCCATTACGACGGCGCCACCGTTGAGGGTTGGCACGCCCCGGCTTTGAACGAACAATCGCCCTCACAGGTGCCCTGGACGGCTGATTCGCTGGTCAACTACTTCCTCGATGGCTGGGACCAGGACCATGGCATTGCTGCAGGTCCCATGACGCCGGTGGTCAATGAAATGGCGCTGCTCAGCGAAGAAGATGCCTATGCGGTTGCCGAATATGTCCTCTCGCTGCAGAACCAGGAGGACATCGAAGGGCGCACGACTGCGGCCCAGACCTTCGCCGAGGCGCGCCAGTTCGGCAGCCCGGAAACCCCCGCGACCGGTCCGGCCCCAACCGGGGACCCGGCCTACGATGCCGGCTTGGCCATATTCTCGCGTGTTTGCGCCAACTGTCATCGTGCGGGCACCGAAACGGCTCCGCTCGGGGCGCTCGCCTCGATCAATGGGCCAGATCCAAGCAATCTGCTCCATGTTGTGGTGGACGGGATCGTCCCGCCGGCCAATTCTCCCACCCGCACCATGCCCGCCTTTGGCGGGGCGCTCAGCGAAGCGGAGCTCGTCAACCTTGCGACCTTCATGCGCACTCACTTCAGCCAGCAACCGGCCTGGACCAATATTGCCGAACGGGCACGCGAGATCCAGAACCGGCGAGACCCGGTGGCCGGCACTGAAGCCACCGGAGAGGCCAATTGATCCAGCTCTAGGGTCTTGATCGACACGCCCCCTCGGCCCTTGCCGAGGGGGCGTGTCGACGCACTCGCTGCTAAAGGGACATCCGCCGGGCGCGACACTGGGCAAGAACAGGGTGTGGGGACATGACGCCGGCTTTAAGGCGAGTTGCCAGGCTCGCGTCAGCCCTGATTGCTGGAGGGCCTGGATTATTTCAGGTCCGGCGCAAGCATACCGCGCGTTTGCGAGATCATTGCTGCATTCTGCGACCCCTTCTCGCCGCGTCCGGGCCGGTTCCGGGTCCAGTTCGTGCAATTGCAACGGCGTGATATAATTGATGCGCTGGGGGCGACCAATGCCCGCCGCCAATCGGGAATGCGCTCGCAAGGTCCATCCGTCTCGGTACCGCCGAACCGCTGTAGGGCCATGCCATTGCAGCGCACAGCAAACCGCAGTGCCGAGCCGACCCGTAACGGGCGGCGTTTTCCCTTGGGATCACCAACCACGCTTCCAGGAGCATTGGATAAAGCAGCTGTCAGGGGACGCTGGCTCCAGCCACATCTTGAAGCACAAGGCTGCAACACCGGAATCCCCGACGAGCAGGCAGCAACTGAGCTGGTCTAAAAGCAAACGGCGCGGGACAAGCCCGCGCCGTTGAACTCGCTCGTTGAATGCGGTCAGGCCGTGACGGCCGCCTTCACCCGATCTGGCGTGAAGGGCACGCGCCGGATGCGCGAACCAACCGCATCGGCAATCGCATTGGCAAGAGCCGCGCCCGCCGGTCCCTGGGCCGATTCACCCTGACCCAGGTAAGGCTCGCCCGGCCGGTCGATCAGCACCAATTCCACCGGCGGAACCTCGCTGAAGGTGAGGATCGGGTAGCTCGCCCAGTCTGTCGACAGGACGCGCGCATTGTCGAACTTGACTTCTTCCTTCAGGGTCCAGCTCAAGGATTGGATCAGGCCGCCTTCGACCTGGTTGGCGATGCCGTCCGGGTTGACCATGTGGCCGCTGTCATTGGCCGCTACAGCGCGTACAACTCGCACGAGGCCGTTGCGAGGCGTAACCTGCACTTCAATCGCTACGGCCGTGATGGCGGCGTAGTTCTTGTAGCGGGCGATAGCGATGCCCCGGCCTTTGCCGCGGCCTTTTTCGAAGTTATCCCAGCCGAACGCCTCGGCGCAGCGGGTCAGGACGTCTCGCATGCGCTCTTCCTTGAGGTAGCGCAGGCGGTACTCCACCGGATCTGCCTCAGCCTTGACGGCCAGCTCGTCGATGAACTGCTCGATGGCCATGACATTGGCATATGCGCCAAGCCCGCGCGTCGAGGAAACCCGCAGCGGCATTTCCCGCACGAAGTGCGTAACGACGCGCTCGCCAGGGAACTCGTAATTGGCAAGGCCATTACGGGTGGCCGAGAAATTCGGCGGCCCACCATCGCTCGGAACCGGCATCTCGAATGGGGGCTCGACATAGCGCCCCGAGAGCAGCCGACCTGCATCGCCACCCGGCCGCGTACCGTGGGGCGTCGAGAAGATGTGGTGCTCCCAGCTCAGGATATCGCCCTTGGCATCGAGGCTGGCCGAAATCTTGTTCACCATTGCCGAGCCGTAGGGCTCCCACTGATGCTCGCCAGCCCTGTTATATTGGAGCTTCACCGGCGAGCCGGGCATGGCTGCGGCCAGCAGGCACGCGTCGGCGGCGGCATCGTCGGCCATGTTGTGACCGTAGCAGCCCGAGCCCTCGGTATGGATGGCGTGCACCTTGCCTTCTTCCAGGCCCAGCAGCTGTTCAATTGCCGCCGCGGTCGCCCAGACACTCTGGGAGTGCGTCCACACCGTCATCGTCCCGTCCGCACCCATTTGCGCGACCGCGGCTGAGGTGCCGATGGAGCCGTGCATATGGTAGGGGCGCTCGTATGTTGCCTCATGAGTGGAGGCTCCCTGCGGCGCATCCGGCTGCAGGGTGTTCTTCCATTCGGTTTCTTCGGATTCGGCCGTTTGCAGCCACTCGAAGATGCCGTCATGGCCTGGCAGGTCGGCCACGATGTCCCACTGCGCGGCCTTGGACAGGGCGTCGGCGGCCAGCATTGCCTGATCCTGGCGCGAAGCGATAATGCCCAGGAAGCTGCCATTGCGCACGACTTTGAGCACGCCGGGCATGGCCTCGATCGGAGCGAGGTCGACATTGACGAGCTTGGATTTATAGGTCGGTGGCCGCGCGACTGCGCCAAACACCATCCCGTCAGGCGTCATCTCGTGCACGAACCGGTGCCGGCCGATCATCTTGTCGGGGATGTCGATGCGCGGGATGCTTTTCCCGATGATCTTGTGCTCGGCCACGGGCAGCAGGGGTGCTTTCCCCGTTGCTTCGACATTGAGCATCTGGTCGCTGACCAGCTCCCAGTAGGTGACGCTGTTGCCGCCTGCCGAAATCGTACCGTCCGCGATGGTCAGTGTGTCGGCCGCAACGCCCAGCCGTTCGGCGGCCAGGTTGCGCAGGATCTCACGCACCTCGGCCGCTGCCTGCTGCACGCCGGGCGCGCAGTTGGGCATGCTCTGCGAGCCTGCGGTGGTGCCTTCATCGGGAGAAAGCCGGGTGTCGCCCGCGGTCACGTGCAGCCGGCTGAAATCGATCACCAGTTCTTCAGCGCAGACCTGGCCCACCGCGGTGGTGGCGCCCTGGCCCAGTTCTACCTTGCCGATGAAGAGATTGACGGTGCCGTCCGCGTTGATGCGGATCCATGAGCTCAGGTTGGGGTGATCGGCAAGATCCCCCGGCAGTTCGCCTTCGGCAGCGTGCTGCGCAAAAACGACGCTGGGCAGCAGGAACGAAACGGTGAGGAACCCGCCGGTAACCTTCAGAAAGTCGCGCCTGTTCATTACGTGTTTGTTCATGGCTTAAACCTCCGAAGCGCGAAGAACGGCGCGTACGATGCGGTTGTGGGTGCCACACCGGCAAAGATTTCCATTAAGAGCGCTGCGAACATCGGCTTCCGTCGGAACGGGATTGCGGTCCAGCAGAGACTGGGCGACCAGGATCATGCCGCTCGAGCAAAAACCGCACTGGGCTGCCTGTTCATCGATAAAGGCCTGCTGCAAAACGCTGGGCTGTCCATTTTCCTGGAGGCCGGCAAGCGTCGTGACAGATCGCCCGACAGCGGCATCGGCACGCGTCTGGCAGGAGCGAACGACCGCTCCGTCGATCAGAACGGAGCATGCGCCGCATTGGGATAGGCCGCAGCCAAATTTAGGGCCGGCCTGCTTCAGGTCGTCGCTGAGCACCGACAAAAGGGTGGCATCGCCGGGTGCGTCAACTGACACATCTCCGCCGTTGAGATTGAAGTTCAGCATAAGGTCTCCTCCTAGGAAGCGTTCCGTAACCTAGTCAGGGCCGGAGCGGATCAGTGCTGAGGTTCTCCTTTGGCGCTCAAAGAGGGCAGAGTGACCTGCAGCATGGTAGAAGCTTGATACGCGATGTGATGCTGTGTCAATGGCACTGAAGTGTCAGTATACTGCCGATTGTGCGATATACCGCTGGACCAGCCTGACAGGCGGCCCGGCAGCACTTCAGGGCTGTTCCGCCAGCATCCTGTGTTGGGCGATCTGCGCAAGAACCGAGATCGCCAGCGAGGTGGCATCCCGTGTGGGGCCGAACAGCCCGATTGGCCCCTGGATGCGAGCGATGTCCAGCTCGCTGACGCCGCTTTCTACCAGCCGCTGGCAGCGCGCCAGGTGCGTCTTCTTGCTGCCCAGCGCTCCGATAAAGAAGCACGCGGTGCCCAGGGCTTCGCGCAGCACCGTGGTTTCCCAATCGTGGTCGTGGAACAACAGCACCACCGCGGTCCATGGATCAACAGGCAATTGCGGTGCCTCGGCGGGAGAGGTGAGCTGGGCCACCGGGGCACCCAGGCTCGCGGCGAGCTGAAGCCCCCGGTCATCGGGCGTGAGGCACAGCACGTCCAGCGCCGCCGCGCGACCTAGCCGAACCAGCGCCTCGAACTCGAGTCCCCGGCCCACCAGCACCAGCTTGGTGTTGGGTGTATAAACCCGGCGAAACACCTCATTCTGCCAGCCGGTCCTTGGAATACCGCCTGAAGGCGCTGTCAATGTAGCGGTGCCCGCATCGGGCCGCAACTCCACAGCGAAGGCTTGCCGCCGGCCATAGCAGCGCAGAGCTTCCGCCACGATCTCGGGGTTTGGGCGAACATGCATATGCAGATCGATCCCTCCACCACAAGGAAGACGAACATCCATGAAGGGCGAATTGCGACCAAACCTCAGGATCTGGTCCTTGCCTGATCGCCACACCCGCAGGGCCTCGCTGGCCACGGCGGCTTCAACGCAGCCCCCCGAAATATAGCCGCAATAGGTGCCGTCCTCGAGCACCGCCATGTTCGAGCCCAAGGCCCGGGGGGCGCCTCCGTCTACGCCCACAATGGTGATCAATACGCCCGAGAGCCCCCGACGATGGCCGCTTTCAAGCAGCGCAAACGCATCAGCCGGGTTGTCGCCATCCAGCCCCGCCTCACTGGACCGGCGTAGGTCCACCATCTGCAGCTCAGTCAACCCGCATACTCCGGTCAGAACCGCAATATGCGGCTATCGGAGCATAGGAC
>JAQGKH010000001.1 GCA_028290225.1 Devosia sp.
GGCGCGTTTGGTGGTCGACATCATCCCGGCGACGCCCGAGGAATTCGCCGCCAATGTCGCGCGCGACCTGTCAGGCTCGGCCGAGGCGGCGGCGCCGGCCACATCAACGCCGCCCGGTGGCACCGAATTGCCGGTGGTCACCCGACCGCTGGTAGTGATCGATCCGGGCCATGGCGGAATCGACAGCGGTGCGGAAACCACCAACGGCGTGAGGGAAAAGGATATCGTGCTGTCCTTTGCGCTGCGACTGCAGGAATTGCTGGTAGAGTCGGGGCGGTTCGACGTGGCGCTGACGCGCGAGGACGACACGTTTTTGCGGCTGGAGGAGCGGGTTGCCCTGGCGCGGACCAACAAGGCGGACTTGTTCATTTCCATTCACGCCGACAGCTTCCAGCAGCCCGAAATCCGCGGCGCCAGCGTTTATACGCGCGACGAGAATGCCACCGATGTGCTGGACAAGGTTCTGGCCGAAACTGAAAACGAGAGTGATGTGATTGCCGGTTTCGCCCTCCCGCAGATGGCCCCCGAAGTGGTGGATATCCTGCTGGACCTGATGCGGCGCGAAATGCGGGTGCAGTCCTATCTGGCGGGCCAGGCGATCGTGCATCAGCTGGAGCCCAGCGTCGCGCTGCGGCGCTTCCCCTTGCGGCAGGCGGATTTCTTCGTGCTGCAGGCCCCTGACGTGCCATCGGTGCTGATCGAGCTGGGGTTCCTGAGCAATGCGTCCGACATCGCCAACCTGATGCAATCGGATTGGCAGGAGCGCACCGCCGACGCGCTGGCGCGCGGGATATCGACCTATTTCGACGGCATGGCGCCGACTGACTGATGTGGCTTTGGAGTCACGGCAGCCGCTCCCGCGTCATCGGGTGGCGTGGTCGTGATCCCCAACACAGGTTACGTCTGCTATGATTCTGGATGCATCGGGCCGCAAGCCCTGGAGACCTATCGTATATGCTGCGCTTGCTCGGCTGGTTGTTTAGTTTTGGAATGTTCGCGGCGCTGGGCGTCCTGGCCGTCGCGGCCATCTACCTGACAACGGTTTCGGCCCAACTGCCCGATTACACCGTGCTCAAGGACTATCAGCCGCCCGTCACCACGCGCGTTCATGCCGCCGACGGCACGCTGCTGGCCGAATATGCGCGCGAACGCCGCTTGTTCCAGCCCATCGAAACCGTGCCGCCGCTGCTGGTGAACGCCTTTTTGTCCGCCGAAGACAAGGACTTCTACCACCATGGCGGCATCGCCATCGATGGCGTGGTGCGCGCCCTGCGCGACAATCTGCTGCAAAAGCTGGATGGGGGCAGCGGCCCGCTGGTGGGCGCTTCAACCATCACCCAGCAGGTGGCCAAGAACTTTCTTCTGAGCTCCGAACAAACCTGGGACCGCAAGATCCAGGAAGCCCTGCTCGCCGTACGGATCGAGTCCACCTTTTCCAAGGACCGGATCCTCGAGCTTTACCTCAACGAGATTTTCCTCGGGCTCAATTCCTATGGTGTGGCCGCTGCGGCGCTCAACTATTTCGACAAGGCGCTCTATCAACTCACCCTGAGCGAAGCGGCCTATATCGCGGCACTGCCCAAGGGCCCCAACAACTACCATCCCTTCCGGCGCCCCGAAGCGGCGCTGGAGCGCCGCAACTGGGTGATCGATCGCATGGTCGAGAACGGCTATGTGACGCCCGCGGAGGCCGATGCAGCCAAGGCCGAGCCGCTCAATGTCATTCCCCGCGCTTCGGGCAGCCAGCTGTATTCGGCCGAGTACTTCACCGAGGAAGTGCGCCGCGAACTGGCCAAGCTTTATGGCGAGGACCAGCTTTATGGCGGCGGCCTGTCGGTGCGCACGACACTTGAGCCCAAGCTGCAGGAATATGCGCGCCGCGCGCTGATGGACGGCCTGATCGGCTTTGACCGCACCAAGGGTTTTCGCGAGCCGGTCGCCAGCATCGAGATCGGCGACGATTGGGGCGCCGACATCGCCAAGGTCCAGCCCCTGCGCGACGTGCCGGAATGGCAACTGGCGGTGGTGCTGGAAATCGCCGGCAACGAGGCCAGGATCGGGCTGCGTCCGGCCGACGATGTGGATGGCGCGATCGCTGCAGAACGGATCGAAGGCACGCTGTCGGGACCCGAGATCAAGTGGGTGTCCAAGTCGCTGTCCAGCATCCTCAAGGTAGGGGATGTGGTTTACGTTTCACCCGTCGCCAACAAGCCCGACATCTACACCCTCGAGCAGGTGCCCGAGATCGAGGGTGCCCTCGTCGCGATGGACCCCCGTACTGGCCGCGTGCTGGCCATGGTCGGCGGATTTTCCTTTGCGGAAAGCGAGTTCAACCGCGCCACCCAGGCGCTGCGCCAGCCCGGCTCCTCGTTCAAGCCCATCGTTTATGCGGCGGCGCTCGATAATGGCTATACGCCCGCTTCGGTGGTGCTGGACGCGCCGGTGGAAATCCGCAACGCCGATGGATCGATCTGGCGGCCCGAAAACTATGCGCAGGAATTCTACGGCCCGCAAACGCTGCGGCGCGGCATCGAGCGCAGCCGAAACGTGATGACGGTGCGTCTGGCCAAGGACATCGGCATGCCGCTCGTCGCCGAATATGCGCGCTTGTTCGGGGTTTATGACTCCATGCAGCCGGTGCTCGCCATGGCGCTGGGGGCCGGCGAAACCACCGATATGCGCATGACCGCCGCTTATGCGACGATCGCCAATGGTGGGCGCAAGATCGTGCCGACGCTGATCGATCGCATCCAGGATCGCTACGGTGCCACCGTTTACCGCCACGACGAGCGCGTTTGCGAAGGCTGCCGGGCGCAAAGCTGGCAAGGGCAGGGCGAGCCGATCATCGTGGACAATCGCGAGCAGGTGCTCGACCCCATGACGGCCTATCAGATCACCTCGATGATGGAGGGCGTGGTAGAGCGCGGCACCGGCACTGCGGCCAAGGCGCTGAACCGGCCGGTTGCCGGCAAGACCGGCACCACCAATGACTACAAGGACGCCTGGTTTGTCGGCTTTACGCCCGAACTGGCCGTGGGCGTATATGTCGGCTACGACCAGCCGCGCTCCATGGGCTCTTCCGTTACCGGGGGCACCTTCTCGGTGAACATCTTCACCGAGTTCATGAAAAAGGCGCTGCAGGGCAAGCCGCCAACGCCGTTCAACGTGCCCTCCGGCATGACCACGGCATGGATTGACGCCAATTCGGGAGTAGAGGCCTACGAAGGCCAGTCGGCCATCCTGGAAGCGTTCAAGCCGGGCAGCGGGCCCAATCCGATGACCTCGGTGATCGGCATCAATGCGGGCGCCAGCACGGCCCAGATGCAGCAGGCTCAGCCCGGTTACGAAGCCTATCAGCAGCCCTATTCGGGCGGCTTCCGCGATTCGCCTGCACAAGCAACGCCCAGCCGGGGTTTCACCAACTTGCGGCCTCCTGCCTCGCTGTCCGAATAGCGCCTGTGACCTCGCCTTTACCCTTTGTACGCTATCCCGATCCGGCGCTCGCAACCGCAGCGGTACCGCGCCCGGTGGACGCCGCCATGCAGGCGGCCGGGGAGCACCTGCTGGCGGCCGCCGCAGCGGCCCAGGCCTTCGGTTTGGCTGGGGCGCATCTGGGCCTCGTCGAACCGGTGATGGTAGTGAGCGTGTCCGATGACCTCAGCCAGCGCGACTACCGGCTGTTCTTCAACCCGCAGGTGCTGGAAACCAGCACGGCAATCCAAAGCGGCACCGAGGGCTCGGTGTCGCTGCCCGGAGTGGAAGTGGCAATCAGTCGTCCCGTCTGGGCGGTGATTGGCTATGACGATGCGCAGGGACAGCCACGCACCGACCGGTTCGAGGGGTTTGTCGCCCGATGCTGCCTGCACGAGATCGAGCAAATCGGGGGCGTGTTTTTCCTCAGTCACCTGTCGCGGCTGAAACGCGACGCCGTGCTGCGCAAGTTCAAGAAAGGGCTGCGAGCGGGGTGAGCCGGCCGCAAGCCCGATTATCTCGGCATGACGGGCGGTGCCATCACCACATAGGGCATTGTCGGTGTCTGGCCGGGTGGTACATAGGGCGGGGCGGGATCGCCGACCTCACCCAGGGACACGATATACTGGTGCAATGACCGCATCTCCGCCTCGCGGAAATAGGGAAGGTTGAACCACGGCATCGGCGGCCTTGCCTTCAATTCCGACAGATAGGCGACCCACTCGTCCTCGCTGTGATCGGCTGCAATGCGGCGCAGATTGGCGGCAAATGTGGTGCCCCAGGGCCCGTTGAAGCCGACCGGGTTGCCCATCAGCGCCCGTGCCGTATCAATCTGGCCGCCTGCCTCGTTGTAGCCGGCCGTATGGCAATCATGGCAGCCGCCGATGCGTGCGATGCGCTCACCCGCGGCTACCGATACTTCCGCGTCCTGTCCAAAGACAGCGCTCGGCAATAAGCTGGC
>JAQGKH010000045.1 GCA_028290225.1 Devosia sp.
TCGTTTGCGCTTCGAGTCGCCACGCGCCCTCGCCGCCGAGCAGGCGATAATCGCCATGGGGGGTGCTCTGCTCCACATCTGTCCGCAGCTTCAGCGGCGCGGTGGGCGTCATGGCGCCAAAGCCCACATCCACCAGAGAGGTCTGTCTGCTGATCTCGACCAGCAGCACCAGGTGCTGGTCGGGGCTGACCGGCGACTGCGGCGCGGGCCATGCCACTGCCGCCGGCACGGCCCGCGCGCTGTAGTCCAGTTCGCCCAGCATCCCCAGCAGCAGCAGATTGTGCTCCAGGCCATGCCCGCCGCGCGCTTCGCTCAACAGCTTGCGTTCAAGATTGGCCTGATCGAGCTGAATGGGCTTGCCGAGCAGCGGATCGAGATTTTCAAAAGGGATGGTTGCGGGATGCAACTGCACCAACTGGTCCAAGGTGCCCACTGTTGGAGCGATGGAGCCGGCAAAGCCGATTCGCTCGAAATAGGCATTCAGATTGACCTTTGGCCGCATCAGCCACCCGTTTTGCTGTTTCCCAATAGCCCTTACTATGGGGGCTGGTCACACTTTTGTCACCCGCTAGCATCCGGGCGGGCCTTTGCAAGGCGGTCGGGAAGGGGCAAGCCCCGGCACAACCAGAGCTGCGGCCGCACTCGAAAAGGGACTAGCCGGCCTGCTTGCGCACCCGGATCACCACCTCGACCTGACTGACCAGCATGCCATGAGGCGGCTTGGGCAAGGCGCTGAATTCCACCGACGAGGCGGGGATATCGATCATCCGCTGTTCGTCCTCGACATAGAAATGGTGGTGCTCGGAGGTATCTGTATCGAAATAGGAGCGCGACGCATCCACGGCCACTTCGCGCAGCAGGCCCGCTTCATGGAACTGGTGCAGCGTGTTGTAGATCGTGGCCAGCGACACATTGACCCGGGCCAGGCTCGCTTCCCCGTGCAACTGCTCGGCGCTGACATGGCGATGCGGGCCCCCGAACAGCAGCTCTGCCAAGGCGACGCGCTGCCGCGTCGGGCGCAGTCCGGCCATGCGCAGCACGGCCGTGAGGCACGGTTTGCGGGAAGGAACAGGTCGGAGGGTCTGGGCTCGCTCTGACATGAGGTCCTTGAAGCGGAACAATGGGGCTCCCGGCCCTTATAGCTTTGGCGGGCCGCAAGAACAAGCGGGCCGCTGGTGCCGGCCGGCCGGGCCGTCCTCCGCCTTGACCCTCTCCCTGCGCGCCTATACGAGACGGGGTAAACCTTAGGGGAGCCAGGCCATGGCCGAGCGGCAACACGCTTTTGGATACGAGGAACTCCTGGCCCATGGCCGGGGCGAACTGCCGGGGCAGGGCGATGCCCGCCTGCCGTCCCCACCCATGCTGATGTTCCACCGCATCACCCATATCGATGAAACCGGCGGCAGCTTCGGCAAGGGCCAGGTTCGTGCCGAGCTCGATGTGGATCCCGAGCTGTGGTTCTTCAAATGCCACTTCATCGGCGACCCGGTGATGCCGGGGTGCCTGGGGCTCGACGCCATCTGGCAGATGACCGGGTTTTTCCTCAGCTGGATCGGCCAGCCCGGTCGCGGCCGCGCGCTGGGCGGCGAGATCAAGTTCACCGGCCAAGTCACCAATGACGTCAAGCTGGTGGAATATGGCATTGATCTCAAGCGCGTCATGCGCGGGCGACTGACGCTGGGCATCGCCGATGGCTGGGTCAAGGCCGACGGCAAGGTGATCTATGAGGCCAAGGACCTGCGGGTGGGCCTGTTCACCGAAAGCCAGCTGCATGAGCAAAAGGGCGCCTGAGCCCCTTCACCAAACAAGCCAGGGGTCCGCTTCAACGGACGCCCGCACTTAGGAGCGGAAATAGATGAAACGCGTCGTCGTGACCGGCATGGGCATCATTTCTTCCATCGGCAATTCGCTGGCCGATGTGACCGAAAGCCTGCGCACCGCCCGGCCGGGCATTTCCTTTGCCCAGGATTATGCCGATCTGAACTTCCGCAGCCAGGTCAAGGGCGATCCCATGATCGATCCCTTCGCCGAGCTGGATCGTCGCACCACCCGCTTCATGGGGCGCGGCGCGGCCTGGAACTACCTCGCGATGCAGCAGGCGATCGCCGATGCCGGGCTCGAGGCGGCCGACATTTCCAACGAGATGACCGGCATTGTCATGGGCTCGGGCGGCAGCTCTACCCGCACCATCGTTGAAGCCGCAGACATTACCCGCGAAAAGGGGCCCAAGCGCATCGGGCCGCTGGCGGTGCCCAAGGCCATGGGGTCCACGGCATCGGCCACGCTGGCGACCGCCTTTGGCATCAAGGGCATCAATTATTCCATTACCGCCGCTTGCGCGACCTCCAAGCATTGCATCGGCAACGCGGCCCAGCAGATCATGCTGGGCAAGCAGGACATCATGTTTGCCGGCGGGCACGAGGATCTTGACTGGACGCTGTCCAATCTGTTCGACGCAATGGGCGCCATGTCCTCGAGCTTCAACGACACCCCGGAGCGCGCTTCGCGTTGCTATGACCGCGATCGCGACGGCTTTGTGATTTCGGGCGGCGCCGGCGTGCTGGTGCTCGAAGAGCGCGAGCACGCCCTGGCGCGCGGCGCCACCATCCATGCCGAGCTGATCGGCTATGGCGCCACTTCCGATGGCGTCGACATGGTCGCCCCTTCCGGCGAAGGCGCCGAGCGCTGCATGCGCATGGCCCTGCGCGACGTGAAGCACAAGATCGACTACATCAACCCGCACGCCACTTCGACGCCCGTGGGCGATCTCAAGGAGATCGAGGCATTGCGCGCCGTGTTCGGCAATGAGGACAGCTGCCCGCCCATCGCTGCCACCAAATCGCTGACCGGCCACTCGCAGGGCGCCACGGGCGTGCATGAATCGATCTATTCGATCCTGATGATGAAGCACCGCTTCATCGCCCAAAGCGCCAATATCGAGAACCTCGATCCGGCCTTTGAGGACATGCCCATCCTGCGCGAACGCCGCGACAATGTGGACCTGGGCGTGGTGTTGTCCAACAGCTTCGGCTTTGGCGGCACCAATGCGGCGCTGGTGTTCAAGCACCCCGACGCCTGAGGCTGTCGCTACAGCGCGAACTCGGAAAACCGGCCATCCTTGCCGTCATAAACCAGCACCCTCCCCACAAGGGGGGTGCCGATCCCTGTTATGAGCTTGACCGTTTCCATGGCCATCAGGCTGCCGATCACCCCGGTCAACGGTCCCAGAATGCCGGTGGCCTCGCAGGAGGGCAGGTCCGCGTCATCGGCCTCGGCCGGGTAAAGGTCTTGGAACTGGGGTCCGCCGGGTGTGAATATCGTCACCTGCCCGTCAAACATCGATACGGCACCTGACACCAGCGGTTTGGCCTGCGCCATGGCGGCGGCGGCGACGATGCGCCGGGTGGCGAGGTTGTCGGTGCCATCCAGCACCAGGTCGTAGCGCGCCAGAATGGAGCCGGCATTGCTCGTCTCGAGCCGCTCGGCGATCAGTTCCAACTGCACATGGGGGTTCAGCGCTTGGGCGAAGCGCCCGGCACTTTGTGCCTTGTTCTCGCCAATCCCCGCAACAGGGTGGATGATCTGGCGCTGCAGGTTGGACAGTCCGACTGTGTCATGATCCACGATTCCCAGCGTGCCAACGCCGGCACCCGCCAGATAAGCCACCACCGGGCTGCCCAGCCCACCGGCACCCACCACCAGCACCCGTGCCGCCTTGAGCCGCTGCTGGCCCGCTCCCCCCATGCCCTTGAGCACGAGGTGACGGCTGTAACGGCGGGTTTCCTCGCTGGACAGCGGATCAGTGCTCAAGCGGCACCGCCACAAAGCGCCGGTCCGGCCCTTCAAAGCCGCCCGGGTAAACCGAGATCAGCGCCACCGCGTCCTCCAGTGAGCCGGCATCAAATGGCACCACCACGCCGTAAAGGCGGTAGGCCAAGGGGCAGCCGCGGGATTCGGGCAGCCTGTCGTCGCGGTGAATGATCTGTTCCTCTTCTCCTTCAACGAGCACCAACTCATAGCCAAGAGGTTCCGCCCCGAACCACGCCTTGCATGGGGAGGGCGCCGTAGCGGGAAAGCTCGTCAAGCGCAGCTCGTAGCGCTCGGCTACCCTGCCGGCCTGGTAACCGGGCAGGCCAAAGCCGAGCCTGGTGCCATCGCCGCCATCAACCGCCCCATCCCCAATCATCGCCAGGACCTCTGCCGGCTTTTCGATCCCGAACTGCGCCAGCGCCTCGGCGGCCTTGGCGGTGGCCTCGGCCCGGATGGCGGGCAGTCGCTGCTCTTCCGCTTCCGCCCGCACGCGAATAGGCGTTCCCCCGACCCAGGCGTCCGCCTCGAGATCCAGAACAAAGATCGTGGAATAAGCCAAGCCCGAACCGTCATGGATGCCCAGCTCTTCAAAGGCAAAATACCGGCCATCGGGTGAATAACCGATCACCTCGGCCAAGGACCGATCCCCCGCCAGGGCGGGTGCCGCAGCCGCTGCCAGCACGGCAAGGGCCACGACCCTAAGCCAGCCCCGTCGAGCCAAAGCCTTTGCTGCCGCGCTCTGTTGCATCGAGCTCCTCCACCAAGACAAAACGGGGGGCGCAAACCGGCGCCACCACCAGTTGTGCAATGCGCTCGCCCCGCCGGATCACAAACGGCTCGGCGCCGAGATTGACCAGGAGCACGCAGATCTCCCCGCGATAATCGGCGTCCACTGTACCGGGTGCATTGAGCACCGTCACCCCATGACGCAAGGCCAGGCCCGAGCGTGGCCGCACCTGCGCTTCAAAACCGGCTGGCAACGCCATGGCAAACCCGCACGGCACCAGCTTGCGCTCACCGGGCAAGAGGCTGAGGGTTTCGCCCGGCGCCAATGCCGCCTGCAAATCCATGCCTGCCGCCCCGGCGGTTTGAAGACCAGGCAGCGGCAGGCCTTCGCCATGCGCCAGCCATTGGAGGGCAATGCGGACGGCTTGTGGTGGCGCGGGGTCCATGGCCTACAGCACCGCGCCCAGCAACAGGCCCAGCAGCACCAGGCCCGCTGCGCCCATGCCCAGCCCGATGCGGTTGTTCAAGTCGCGAGACTGCTGGTTCTGCTTTTCCAGCCGGGTCTGGGCCAGCACCAGTTCAGCTTCGGCCAGGATGATCGGCACCCGCCGGGCGGCATCGGCGAACACCTCAAGCCCGCGCTTGAGGTCATCGATGCGCCCCATCGGGCCCGCTTCCCGGCGCAGCCAGTCCCCAACCACCGGCTCGGCCAGCGACCAGATGTCGAGATCGGGATCAAGCGCGCGCGCCACCCCTTCCACCAGCACCATGGATTTCTGCAACAGCACCAGCTGGGGCTGGGTTTGCATGGAAAACAGGTCCGTCACGGCAAAAAGCTGCCCCAGCACCTTGGCCATGGAAATATCGGCGGCGGTGCGGCCATGCAGCGGCTCCCCGATGGAGCGGATGGCGAGGGTGAAATCGTCCACCGACTGGTTGGCCGGCACATAGCCGATCTCGAAATGCCGCTCCGCCACCAGGCGATAATCGCGGGTGATGAAGCCATAAAGAATATCGGCGAGAAACCGCCGTTCGCTCCGCCCGATCCGCCCCATGATGCCGAAATCCACGGCGATCACATCGCTGGTGGCGGGATCAGCGAACAGATTGCCCGGGTGCATGTCGGCATGAAAAAAGCCGTCGCGGATGGCATGCTTCAAAAAGCTCTGCAGGATATTGGCCGCCAGCAGCTTGCGATCCACCCCCGCGGCATCGAGCGCCGGGAGATCGCGCACCGGGATGCCCTCCACCCAGGTCGTGGTCAGCACGTTCTGGGCCGTGTGGTCCCAGCTGACGGTGGGGATCACAAAACCCTTGTCGCCCTTGATGTTCTCGGCTAGCTCGGAAATTGCCGCCGCTTCAAGGCGCAGGTCCAGCTCCAGCCGGGCCGAGTGGTCCAGCGTTTCTACCACCTGGACCGGCTTGAGGCGCCGCAGCTTGCGCGCGAGGCGCTCGACCAGGCGGGCGCCGGCATAAAAGCTCTCGATATCGGAGCGAAAGCGCTGCGCCACACCCGGACGCAGGATCTTGACGGCGACAACGCGCGGCAGGCCATTGGCCGGCACCAGCCGCGCCTTGTGGACCTGCGCAATGGAGGCGGCGGCAACCGGCGCCGACATGTCGCGCAGCTCCCCCGCCTTTGGCCCCAGCGCCAGCTGCAATATGCCCGGCACCAGCGCCGCGTCGAACGGCTCCATCCGGTCCTGCAATCCCTGCAGATCGGCGGCGACCTGCGGCCCCACCACATCGGGGCGGGTCGCCAATGTCTGGCCGAACTTCACATAAGTGGGGCCAAGCAGGCGCAGGGCGCGATTGAGCCGCTCCACATGCCCGGTGCGGCGCACTTCGGGGCGTTCCACCAGCCGCCCCAGAGCGATCGGAGCGCGCAGCGCGGGCGGCAGGCTTTCGCGCGGGATGATCGACAGGGCACCTTCGCGCGCCAGCACGAAGCCGGCGCGCGCCAGGCGGAAATACGGGGCAAGGAACATCGGCTAGAGCTTCCAGCCGCTGAACAGCGCCGCGATATTGCCTGACATCGCGGTGTGCTTGACCCGCTTGAACCCGGCTTGCCCCAGCATGCCCGAAAACAGTGGCGGCGCGGGGAACTTGCGGATGGATTCCACCAGGTACTGATAAGGCTGGCTGTCCCCGGTCACGAGGCGGCCCATGGGCGGGATGACGCGATCGGAAAACTGCCGGTAAATCGCATCCAGCCCCGGCACATCCACCTGGCTGAATTCCAGCACCAGGATGCGGCCGCCGCGCTTGAGCACCCGATGGGCTTCGGCCAGCGCCAGGGGAATGCGCGGCACGTTGCGGATGCCAAAGGCGATCGTATAGGCGTCAAAACTGTTGTCGGGAAAGGGCAGGGTTTCGGCATTGGCCTCCGCAAAGCTGACCTGCGCCGGATAGCGCCAGGAGCGGGCCCGCTCGGCCCCCACCCGCAGCATGTCCGAGTTGATGTCGCTCACCACCACCTCGGCATAGCCCACGGAGCGATTGATGATGCGCTCGGCGATATCCCCGGTGCCGCCCGCCATGTCCAGCACGCGAAACGGGCGCGTGCCTGCTTTGGGCGGGCTCAATTCGGCCACCATGGCATCCTTCCAGATGCGGTGGACGCCCCCGCTCATCAGATCGTTCATCAGGTCATAGCGATCGGCAACCCCATGGAACACGGCATTGACCATGCCCTGCTTGTCTTCGAGCGCTACCGTTTGCTCACCGAAATGGGTGGTCTCGCGCGTGTCGGTCATGGCATGGAACTCTTGAACACCGGGGGGCTTGGTTTTGGCGCGCACCATAGCGAAGCCGGCCCGGCTTTGCCATGGCGCAAAGCGGCACAGCACGAGGGAGCCTTCATGCCGGAACTGCCCGAGGTCGAAACCGTATGCCGGGGCCTGGCGCCCTGGCTGGAGGGCGCCCGGATCGAGCGGGTGACGCTGCATCGTGAAAACCTGCGCTTCCCCTTTCCTTCCGGGTTGAAGCAGGCCCTGGAAGGCCAGACCGTGCTCCGGGTGGGGAGGCGGGCCAAATATCTGCTGATGGACTTGTCCGATGGAGCGACGCTGCTGAGCCACCTGGGCATGACCGGTGCTTATCGCTTTGCCGAGCATCCCATCGACAAGCCGCCTCGCTATTACGAACTGGAGCCGGTGCCCAGGCACGATCACATGGTCTGGGAAATTTCCCATCCGGCCCATGGCCGCTCGCATCTGATCTATGCCGATCCCCGGCGCTTCGGCTTTGTGGATCTTTACCGGCACATCGAGGACAGCCCTTATCTGCAGGGCCTGGGCCCCGAGCCGCTGGGCAATGGCTTCAATGCCGAAAGCCTTGCCGCCCCCTTCAATGGCAAGAAGGCGCCGATCAAGGCGGCCTTGCTGGACCAGCGGGTGGTGGCGGGGCTGGGCAATATCTATGTGGCCGAGGCATTGCACCGCGCCCACATCCTCCCCACCGTGACCGCCGGATCTCTGCTGTTGCCCGATGGCACGCCCAAGCCCGCGCTCCATGATCTGGTCAGCGCCACCCGTCAGGTGCTGATCGAAGCCATCGAGGTGGGTGGCTCGACCCTGCGCGACTTCCGCAATGCGCAGGGCGGATCGGGCTATTTCCAGCATCGTTTCGCGGTATATGACCGCCAAGGGCAGCCTTGCCCCACCCCGCTGTGCTCCGGGACAATCGCGCGGATCGTGCAATCGGGACGCTCCACCTTTTACTGCCCGGTTTGCCAGATCGCGCCGTGATGGATGCGGGTGAATCCAGTTGACGCATGGGGGGCTATCCCCTATAGAGCGACCGACCTGGCGGCTCCTGTGCCGCCGCTTTCATTTTCGCCCCGGACGTCTTGCGCCCCTCGCGCATCTCGTCTGGATGGACCGCAAGAGGACCGTTATGGCCAATACGCCTTCAGCCAAAAAGGCTACCCGCAAGATCGCAGCCCGCACTGCAGTCAACAAGTCGCGCCGCTCGCGCGTCCGCACCTTCATCCGCAAGGTCGAGGAAGCCATTGTTGCCGGCGATCACACCCTGGCCATGCAGGCGCTGCGCGTCGCCGAGCCCGAGATCAACCGGGCCGCTTCCAAGGGCATTGTCCATGCCAATCTGGCAGCGCGCAAGGTGTCTCGCCTCAACAACCGCGTTAAGGCTTTGAGCGCCTGACCTGCCGTTTCCGGCAAGCTGCTGACGCGATCGAACGGGCCCCGCAAGGGGCCCTTTTTGTTGGCGCGCGCTCCGGGGGGGTTTTTGCCTCGTGACGAAATTATATCAGGCATGTGAATGCAGCATGATGGGAGGCGCTGCAGGTGGCTGCGACAAATTGCACCGCGCCTTCAATGAGTTGCGCTCTTCTGGTTACTTGGATTTTTACGCCGGCAACCGGCCGCCACATCGATTTTGAGCTGGGCTCGAAATAATTTTTTGGCCGCCAGAAAGCGCTTGCTACCCGATTCTACGTTGAGTCACAGAGCCTTGCCCACCAGGCTCCTGCAGCCCTTCCGAGAGGTTAACGGACCCTGCCCGAGTCAACCCCCATTTTGAAAAATTCCCGTGTTGCGAGCCCAAAACCCACACTCTAGAATGCTCATCGTCAGCTGGAGACGGGCGGCGAAAAGCGCCATCCAGACCGGGCTGACGGGTCGAAGAGGCATTTGAACTGGGTCGTTGTCGGCAGCAATGTCGAAGGCGAAGTGCGGAATAGATGGCAGCGATGAAATTGGTTCATCCGGTCCGGTCTGGACCAGCATCAAGATCAACGGCCCGCTAACCGACACCGGTTGTGTTCAGCGACAAGACTGAAAATAGCCAATGGTGGCCTGCGCCGCCATCCCAAAATCTTTGCATCCACAGCTTGTGGATGCAACGGCGAAGCTTTGGCTGCGGATCGGCGATCCGCCGCCACCAACAAACCGAAGCCGGCCCGATCTTGCGGACGGGGCGGCAGTTCAAAAATGGGGCACCACGACATGAAGCAGCAGATTGCCGCCGGACGCGCAGATTGGGACCGGCCCAACGCCACTTCCTTTTCATCGGCCAGCTTGGGCGAGGTGTCTGCCATGAACCAGGACGAACTTCCCTCCGCCGATCAGCGCCAGCTCTGGAACAGGGTGCGGGCTCGCCTGAAGACCGCTGTGGGCGAAGACGTGTTCACCTCCTGGTTTGCCCGGCTGGAGCTTGAGGAAATCGCTGGCGAGGTGGTTCACCTGTCCGCGCCGACCCGGTTCTTGTGCTCCTGGGTGCAATCCAATTACGCGGACCGCATCGTCGAGGCCTTTCGCCAGGATGACGAGGCGATCACCCGGCTGCAGGTGACCCTGCGGGTCAACGGCCAGCCCCGCCAGCGTCCGGTCGTCGTCGCTGACGCTGCGCTCGCACAGACGTCGGCTCCCATGCCGGCCCAGCCCCTTCCTTCGGCAACGGTGACGCGCATTGGCCGCGACAATGCCGCCCCCAAAGGCGACGCGCTGTCGGGCAGCGGCGTCGATCCGCGCATGACCTTTGAAACCTTCGTGCCCGGTGCCGCCAATGAAATGGCGCTGGGCGTGGCTCGCCAGATCGCGCAGGCCGCCGCCAACAACACCGTGACCTTCAATCCCGTTTACATCCACTCCACCGTGGGCCTCGGCAAATCGCATCTGCTCAATGCCATCGCCCACGCCACCCAGGCAGCCGATGCCAGCAAGAACATCGTTTACCTGACCGCCGACCACTTCATGTACCATTTCATCACCGCCGTGCAGCGCCAGTCCGCGCTCGGCTTCAAGGAATGGCTGCGTCGGGTCGACCTGCTGCTGATCGATGACATGCAGTTCCTGCAGGGTAAGTCCGCCACCGAGTTCGGCCATACGCTGGGCACGCTGCTGACCGGCGCCAAGCAGGTCGTGGTGGCCGGCGACGCTCCGCCGCGGGATCTGGAAATGCTCGATGAGCGCGTGCGTTCGCGCCTGTCGGGCGGGCTGGTCGTGCCGATCTCGGGCTTTGATATCGAGCTGCGTCGCTCCATCGTGCAGCGCCGTGCCGACCAGGCCACCGCGCGTTTCGGCATGCATTTCCCCGCGCCTGTGCTGGATTATGTCGCTCGCGCCGTGGTCAGCCATGGCCGTGACCTCGATGGCGCCGTCAACCGGCTTGTTGCCGCCAACCAGCTGACCGGCGAACTCATCACCGTGCCGCTCGCTGAAAAAACCCTGGGCGATCTGATCCGCGCCCATGACGCCAAGCGGGTGCGCATCGAGGACATCCTCAAGATGGTGTCGCGCCACTACAAGGTGCCGCGCAACGAGCTCCTCTCGGCCCGCCGCTCGCGCGATGTGGTGCGTCCGCGCCAGATCGCCATGTTCCTCGCCAAGGCGCTGACCTCGCGCTCGCTGCCCGAGATCGGCCGGCGCTTTGGCGGTCGCGACCACACCACCGTGCTCCATTCGGTGCGCAAGGTCGAACAGATGATCAAGGACGACGTGGAACTCGCCCAGGAGATCGAGCTGCTCAAGCGCATGCTCGAGGAATAGGGGCCCGCCCAGGATCGAAAAGCACGGCGGGATCAATGATCCCGCCGCTTGTGCTTAAGCGTGCATTAGCCAGCGTGTCGCGGCGCCGGCTCTTGCTAATCGGTGCGCAAATTGTAAATGTCCAAGCCCGCCTTGACGGGGTGTTGGCTGATCCATCAGCCGCGTAGTGCTTTGGAAGTTGTTGCCATGAAGATTACCCTCGAACGCAATCATCTGCTCAAGTCCCTGAGCCATGTGCATCGGGTGGTGGAGCGGCGCAACACCTACCCGATCCTGGCCAATGTGGTGTTCAAGGCCGCCGATGACGCGGTGGAACTGCGCGCCACCGATCTTGATATCGAGGTGACCGAAAGCGTGCCGGCGATGGTCTCGACCCCCGGCACCACCACTGTTCCCGCCCATACGCTCTATGAAATTGTGCGCAAGCTCGCCGATGGTGCCGAAGTGCGGCTGGAAACCGAAGGCGGCGAGCAGATGCTGCTGACCTCCGGGCGCTCGCGCTTCCATCTGGCATGCCTGTCGCCCGACAGCTTTCCCGATCTGAAATCGGGCGCCTTCGGCCACGAGTTCACCATGCCGGCCAGCGGCTTGCGCGAGCTGATCGAGCGCACCCAGTTCGCCATTTCCAACGAGGAAACCCGCTACTACCTCAACGGCATCTATCTGCACGCCGTGGAATCCAGTGCCAGCGGCAGCCTGCTGCGCGCGGTGGCGACCGATGGGCACCGCCTGGCGCGTGCCGAAATGCCGGCGCCCGAGGGCGCCCAGGGCATGCCCGGCATCATCGTGCCCAAAAAGACCGTCGGTGAGGTGCAAAAGCTGCTTGATGGCGTCGATGGCGAGGTCAAGGTCGAGGTCTCCGACACCAAGATCCGCTTCACCGTGGGTCCCGTCGTGCTGCTATCCAAGCTGATCGAGGGCACCTTCCCCGATTATGAGCGGGTAACGCCCAAGAACAACGACAAGCAGATGAATGTCGATCGCGCCTCCTTTGCCATCGCGGTGGATCGCGTTTCCACCATCGCGTCCGATCGTGGTGGCAAGGCGGTCAAGCTTTCCGCCAAGGAAGGGCTGCTGGAGCTGTCGGTTACCAATCCCGATCACGGCACCGCCAGTGAGGAGCTTGCCGTCGAGTTCGACACCGAGGGCTTCGAGATCGGCTTCAATGCCCGTTACCTCCTCGACATTGTCGGCCAGATCCGCTCGGAAAGTGCGGTATTCATGTTCAATGACGCGGGCTCCCCGACCCTGGTCAAGGAAGAGGGCGAGGCCAGCGCGCTTTACGTGCTGATGCCGATGCGGGTCTAAGGCTGGCAGGGGTTGACGAGTTTCCCGCGCCTGCGCACGCCCTGATGATCCGCCATCTGACGCGCCTGCGCCTTTCGGCCTTTCGCAACTACACCGCCGCGGCTCTGGATCTGGATGGGCGCCATCTGGTGTTGACCGGCCCCAATGGCGCGGGCAAGACCAATCTGCTGGAAGCCATCTCGCTCCTGTCGCCCGGCCGGGGACTGCGGCGCGCCACCTTTGATGCGGTGGCCGAGCAGGGCTCCGACACCGGCTGGGCCGTTGCGGCGACGGTGGAAACCAATGCCGGCCCCACCGATATCGGCACCGGCGCCGCCCCGGGTGACGCCGGGCGGCGCGTCCGCATCAACGGCGCCAATGCACGCTCGGTGGAAGCCATGAGCGAATATCTGCGCGTCCTGTGGCTGACGCCGGCCATGGACGGGCTGTTCTCGGGACCGGCCAGCGACCGGCGCCGGTTCCTCGATCGGCTCGTCACCACCTTGATCCCCTCTCATGCCGCGGCCGTCAGCGACTATGACAAGGCCATGCGCCAGCGCAACCGGCTGCTCGAGGAGGGGGGTGATCCCCGCTGGCTCGGCGCCATTGAAGCGCAGATGGCCGAACTGGGCGCTTCGGTGCACCTGGCGCGCACCGACAGCCTCGAACATCTGCAAACCCTGATCGCCCGCAGCCTTGAGGATCAAAGCTTTCCAGCCGCCGACCTGGCGCTGACCCCCCTATGGGAAAACGGGCCGACGCCCACGGTGTCGAGCGAGCTGGAACTGGCGCTTGGCGAGCTATGGCTGGGGTCCCGCGGCCTTGATCGGGCGGCCGGACGCACCATATATGGACCGCACCGCCTTGATCTCGAGGTCACCTATCGCCAGAAAGGCATGCCGGCGGCCTTGGGCTCCACGGGCGAGCAAAAAGCGCTGCTGATCGGGCTGATCCTGGCCCATGCCCGCCTGGTGCATCACCGAACTGGGATCACGCCATTCCTGCTGCTCGACGAGATTGCCGCGCATCTGGATCCCGATCGTCGCCGTGCCTTGTTCCGCGCGCTGGACGGGCTCGGAACCCAGTGTTTCCTCACCGGCACCGACGCTTTGCTCTTCGCCGATCTGGGCGAGCGGGCACAGGCGATCACGGTGCGCGACGGGCGGCTTGTGCAGAACGGCTAAGCGCTGGATATCCGGCGCTTCAGCCCTCGAAATGACCCATTCAGCTTGGGGTTGACCCCCTAGTTGGATACAACAGTTTCACTCCCTAACGACTTGATTCGGACCCCATGACCGATAGCGAAAATTCCGTTCCCAACGAATACGGCGCCGACAGCATCAAGGTGCTCAAGGGCCTCGACGCGGTGCGCAAGCGCCCCGGCATGTATATCGGGGATACGGATGACGGCTCGGGCCTGCATCACATGGTCTATGAGGTGGTCGACAACGCCATCGACGAGGCGCTGGCCGGTCACGCCGACCTCGTCACGGTGACGCTCAACCCCGACGGCTCGGTGACGGTGATCGACAATGGTCGCGGCATTCCCACGGGCATCCACAAGGAAGAGGGGATTTCGGCGGCCGAGGTCATCATGACCCAGCTGCATGCCGGCGGTAAGTTCGACCAGAATTCCTATAAGGTTTCCGGCGGCCTCCATGGCGTGGGCGTTTCGGTGGTGAACGCTCTGTCGCAGTGGCTCAAGCTCAAGATTCGCCGCGACGGCGAAATCCACGAGATGAGCTTCACCCATGGCGATTCCGATGCGCCACTCAAGCAGACCGGCACCTATGTCGAGAACAAGCAGCCCGGCACCTATGAGGGGCGGAGCGGCAGCGAAATCACCTTTTTCCCGTCGGCCGAAACCTTCACCATGGTCGAGTTCGATTTCAAGACGCTGGAACACCGGCTGCGCGAACTGGCCTTCCTCAATTCGGGCGTGCACATCCTGCTCAATGATCTGCGCCACCCCGAGCCGGTCAATATCGATCTGTTCTACGAAGGCGGCCTCGAAGCCTTTGTGCAGTATCTGGACAAGGCCAAGGCGCCCGCCATCGAGCGCCCCATCACCATGATCAGCGAAAAGGACGGCATCACGGTCGAAGTGGCGCTGCAGTGGAACGACAGCTACCACGAGAACGTGCTCTGCTTCACCAACAACATCCCGCAGCGCGATGGCGGCACGCACCTGGCCGGCTTGCGCGGCGCCTTGACGCGCCAGGTGACGAGCTATGCCGAAAGCTCGGGCATAGCCAAAAAGGAAAAGGTGACGGTCACCGGCGATGACACGCGCGAAGGGTTGACCTGCGTGCTCTCGGTCAAGGTGCCGGACCCCAAATTCTCCTCCCAGACCAAGGACAAGCTCGTATCCTCCGAAGTGCGCCCGGTGGTCGAGAACATCGTCAACGAAAAGCTGGGCCAGTGGTTCGAAGAGCACCCCAACGAAGCCAAGATCATCGTTGGCAAGGTCGCCGAAGCCGCTGCCGCCCGTGAAGCGGCCCGCAAGGCGCGCGAACTGACCCGGCGCAAGGGGGCGCTTGAAATCTCCTCCTTGCCCGGCAAGCTCGCCGATTGCCAGGAGCGCGATCCCGCCAAATCCGAAATCTTCATCGTCGAGGGTGACTCGGCCGGTGGTTCGGCCAAGCAGGGCCGCGATCGCTCCAACCAGGCCGTGCTGCCGCTCCGGGGCAAGATTCTCAATGTGGAGCGCGCGCGGTTCGATCGCATGATCTCGTCCGACCAGGTGGGCACGTTGATCACCGCCCTGGGCACCGGCATTGGCCGCGAAGAGTTCAACGCCGACAAGCTGCGCTACCACAAGATCATCATCATGACCGATGCTGACGTGGACGGCGCCCATATCCGCACCCTGCTGCTGACCTTCTTTTATCGCCAAACGCCGGAATTGCTGGAACGGGGCCATATCTATATCGCCCAGCCGCCGCTTTATAAGGCCAAGCGTGGCCAGTCCGAGCAGTACCTCAAGGACGAGCGCGCGCTGGAGGACTATCTCCTGGCCGCCGGCCTCGACGATGCGGTGTTCACCACCAGCGCGGGCGTCGAGCATGGCGGCCATGATCTGCTCTCGATCCTGGGTCAGTCCCGCGACATCGTGCACGCCATTGCCAATCTCAACACCCGCTACAACCGCAGCCTGGTTGAACAGGCTTCGATTGTCGGTGGGCTCGACCCCGAAGGCCTGGCCGATCCGGAGCGCGCTGCCGCCACGGCCAAGCGCATTGCCGGCCGTCTTGATCGCATTTCCGATGAACTGGAGCGCGGCTGGACCGGCGCCATCGCCGATGACGATGGCTTGACCTTCTCGCGCACCGTGCGCGGCGTCACGGAAACCCACCGCCTGGATCATGCCTTGCTGGGCAGCGCCGATGCGCGGCGGCTGCGGCAGCTCGCCCAGCGGCTGGATGAACTTTACGCGGGAGTTTCGACCCTGACCCGCAAGGGCGATACCATCCCGATCTTCGGGCCGTCATCGCTGTTCAACGCGGTCACCGATGCCGGGCGCAAGGGCGTGTCGCTGCAGCGCTACAAGGGCCTGGGCGAGATGAACGCCGAGCAGCTCTGGGAAACCACGCTCGATCCCAATGCGCGCACGCTGCTCAAGGTCGAGATCGGTCAGTCCGACGAAGCAGACTCGGTGTTCACCGCGCTGATGGGCGATCTGGTGGAGCCGCGCCGCGACTTCATCCAGGACAACGCCCTCAGCGTCTCCAACCTGGACGTATGATCCTGGCCCTGGCGGGGTGTCGCAGCTCCGCCACAGCCGCCCGGGAATCGAGTCGGGTCACATAAACCGGCCACATTTTGCCGGAACAAGCAGAAGCGTGTGACGCACGGCAGCACCCCGACCGGGTGTGCGCCGATCAAGCGGGCACACCAGCATCTCTTTGCCGGGTTCGGGTTCCGCTGAATGGAACGCGAGCGCGGCCCGCGAGACACCGTTCAGGGTTCAGACCAGATGGATTTCCGCATCACCGCCGATGACCGCGTCGGGGGCCAGCCTGGCCGAAAAGCCAAGCCGGCGCAGCGCTCCGCTTCCGGCAAAAGCCGTGAACGCGTCGAGCCCTCCATGGGGCGTGCCGTCGGCGTTTTTGTGGATGATGAACGCTCCGGCGGAGCTGCGCCCGCCTCCAAGGGCAAGCGCCCAGCTCCAGCAAAGCGCGGCAAGGCGTCTCCCCCGCGTCGCCCCAAAAAGCCCGCCCGCCGCCGCTCCGGCGCCGGGGGCTTTCTGATCGGCGTGCTCCATTGGGGCTTTGTGCTCTGCCTGTGGGCCGGCATCGCTATTGCCGGCGTGATCGTTTACTACGGCGCGCAGCTGCCCTCGTCCGATACCTGGACCGTGCCGGATCGGCCGCCCAATATCCGCATCCTCGCCGCCGACGGGCAATTGATCTCCAACCGCGGCCAGACCGGCGGCGAAGCCACTGTGTTGCGCGAACTGCCCCAATATGTGCCCGCCGCCGTGCTCGCCATCGAGGATCGGCGCTTCTACGAGCATTTCGGTGTCGACATGATCGGTCTCGCCGCCGTGGCGGTGGAAAGCGTGCAGGCCGGCCGCGTCACCCGCGGCGCCTCCACCATCACCCAGCAGCTGGCCAAGAACCTCTTCCTCACCCCCGACCAGACCCTGGGCCGCAAGGTGCAGGAAGCACTGCTCGCCGTGTGGCTCGAGCAGAGCTACAGCAAGGAAGAGATCCTCGAGCTTTATCTCAACCGCGTGTTCTTCGGCCACAATTCCTATGGCATCGAAGCGGCGGCCCAGACCTATTTCGGCAAATCCGCGCGCAACCTGTCCCTTGGTGAAGCCGCCATGTTGGCAGGCTCGCTCCAGGCCCCCTCGCGCCTCAACCCCAAATCCGATCCCGCCGCCACCGCGGCCCGGCAAAAACTCGTGCTCAATGCCATGGCCGAGGAGGGTTACATCACCCGCGAAGAAGCCCAGGCGGCCCAGATCGACCCCGACCACACCATCCGCACCAAGGTCGCGGGCTCGGAATCCTATGTCGCCGACTGGGTGGAATCGCTGATGACCGCCTATATCGGCGATATCGAAGGCGATGTGGTGGTCTCGACCACCATCGATTGGGATCTGCAAAAGCAGGCCGAGTTCATCGTCCGCGAGGCGGTGGCCACCGAAGGGCCCAAGCGCGGCTTCACCCAGGGCGCGCTCGTCGCCATGGATGTGGACGGCACCGTGCGTGCCATGGTTGGGGGCGTCGATTACCAGGCCAGCCAGTATAACCGCGCCGTCACCGCCAAGCGCCAGCCCGGCTCCACCTTCAAGCCGTTCGTTTACCTGGCAGCCATGGAAAAGGGCTACACCCCCGATACGCTCGCCGAGGACGCCCAGTTCGAATACCAGGGCTGGAGCCCCCGCAATGCCTCGGGCAAATATGCCGGCACGGTGACCCTGCGCCAGGGCCTGGCATATTCGCTCAACACCGTTGCCGCGCGCCTCGCCATCGATGTCACGCCCCAGACGGTGATCGATACCGCCATGCGCATGGGCATTTCCTCGCCCCTGACGCCGGTGCCCTCCATTGCGCTCGGCACCCAGGAAGTGAACCTCCTGGAACTCACCTCCGCTTATGCCCCGTTCGGCAATGGCGGCATGGGGGTGATCCCTAATGTGATCACCCGCATCGAAAGCAAGGACGGCAAGGTCCTATACGAGGCCAGCAATGCCGGTCCGGGCCGCGTTATCGCGCCCAACATCCTCGCCGAAATGAACGACATGCTGGAAACCGCCGTGGAAGTGGGCACCGGCAAGGGCGCCAACCTCAATGGCTGGTCCTTTGGCGGCAAGACCGGCACCAGCCAGGAATCCAAGGACGCGCTGTTTGTGGGCTATACCGCCCGCATGGTCACCGGGGTGTGGCTGGGCAATGACGACAACACCAAGACCACCCTGTCGGGCGGCAATGTGCCCGCCGCGATCTGGAGCCAGTTCATGACCAAGGCCCATGAGGGCCTGCCGGTGACGCAGATCCCCGGTGGCGCTCCGGACGCCGCAACCAGCCAGCCCGTGGCGCAAACCGTGTTCGACCCCACGACCGGCCAGCCCGCCATTGATCCAGCGACGGGTCAGCCCCTCGTGCAATACGTGGATCCCACCACCGGCCAGCCCGTGGATGGCTATGCCGGCGCTGCCGCTGCGCCGAGCGATCCTGCCACCGGCCTGCCGCCCGATGCGAGCCAGAACGCCCAGACCGGCGCTCCCATCGATCCGGCGACCGGCCTGCGCACCGGCGTCATCATCGATGCCTCGGGCCAGCAGATCGATCCGGCAACCGGTTACCCCGTGGGCCAGGTGGCACCCAGCGCCGACAGCGCTCCGATCGATCCTGAAACCGGCATGCCCATGCAACTGGTCGTAGATCCCGCCACCGGCCAGCAAGTCTGGGTGCCCAGCCAACCGCTGCAAGCTCCGACCCAGCAGTGGGAGCAGCCCCAGGGCCAGTTTGCGCCGCCGGAGCCCGTCGAGACCTTCGCGCCGCCCCAGCCGGTCGAGGCCCAGCCCAGCTACCAGGGCGACCGCCAGCAGCGCACCTTGATGGACATCATCTTTGGCGACTGACCTGGGGCGCCTTTCGCGCTAATCGGCGCGGAAGGCCATCAACTCGCGGCCATGCGCCTTGAGCCAGGCGCGCCCGCGCTCCATATCGGGCAGGGTGCGCTTGACCGTTGCCCAGAACGCGGCCGAATGGTTCATTTCCACCAGATGCGCCACTTCATGGGCCGCCACATAATCCAGCACGAATGGCGGCGCCAGGATCAGCCGCCAGTTGTAGTTGAGGCTGCCGCGTGATGAACACGAGCCCCAGCGGCTCGCCTGGTCGCGCATGGTGATCGAGCGCACCTCCACGCCCAGCCGGGCGGCATGATAGGCGCTGCGCAGCTTGAGTTCGCGTGCCGCTTCCCCCTTGAGCCAATCCACGAGCCGGCGCGCCTGGTGGGCCGGCTCGCCCGGAACCAGCAGCAGCTTTTCCCCGTCCGCCTCGTCCAGCTCCACCCGGCCGCGCAGCTTGCCGGTCGCCACCATCCGGTGCGGCACGCCGCGCAGGGGCACCACAACGCCATCGGCAAAGCGCACCGGACCTTGCGCGGCATCCAGCCGCTCGGCCAGCCACCCGCTTTGGCGCTGCAGGAAGGCTTGCGCCTCGCTCCAGCGCCCGCCAGGCGGCAGCGTCAACACTGGGGTGCCGCTATGGGGCAGCGACAGCCGGAACGAGCGGGCACGTGCATGGGTGCGCACCGCCACGCTGACCAGGCGATCGGCGACCCGAACTTCGGTCGTGCTGGGAATCTTGGCTTTAAAGAACACCGTGGAAACGGTCACCCCGGGAATCAATGCGCCAATGATACCGCTGATGCTGCTGTGGCCCCAACGAAAAGGGCGCCTCCCTTGCGGAAGGCGCCCTTGCTCAACGCGGCAGCGAAACTAGCTGCCCCAATTGGCCGTGTTGTTGTCGCCATAGCCCTGGCGGTTGCCGCCACGCTCGTTCATGAAGCGGTCGAATTCCTCGCGGTCCTTGGCCTTGTGCAGATTGGCCATGTGTTCGCGGAAAGCCTCGATTTCTTCGTCGAGCCGGCGGCGCTCTTCTTCGAGCCGGCGCAACTGCTCGCTGCGATATTCATCGAAAGCGGCATTGCCGCTCGAAGAGCTTGCAAAGCCCTTCGGGCCAAAGCCGCGCCCGGTATTGGAGGACACGAAGGATCGCGCCTTGCTCCAATAGGCATGGGCCTTTTCCGGCGAGCCGCCGAATTTCTCGCCCCACAGAATATAGCCGAGAACGGCCAGACCCAAGGGCCAGAAAATGATAAAGCCAAGAACCATGAGGGCAATGGTCAGCGGCGACCATGCCGGTTTGATAAGGGCAGTGTTCATGTGTTGCATTCTCCCAGTCACCAACAGGCAATACGTGGTCCGCTCCAAACCAGGATCAAGCAGGGCGCGGCAAAATTTCTGCCTTGAATCGCGGCTTGAGCATGCCCATGCACCACGCGATTCCATGAAAGCGGGCGCACCATGACCTTTCTTGAAGCAAGCGATGACTTGCCGCGTCCCTCTACCTGGCGTCCGCTGCGGCTCGAAACCCTGGTCCTGCTTCGCTGGCTGGCCCTTGCCGGGCAAACCATCGGGGTGTTGTTTGTCGCCTTTGGGCTCGGCTTTCCGGTGCCGCTGCTCGAATGCGCTGTGTTGATTGCGCTGTCGGCCGCCCTCAATTTCTGGCTCGTGCTGCGCTTTGGCGCTGCCCACCGGCCATCGTCCTTGTTTGCCGCCAGCCAGATTGCCTATGATTGCATCCAGCTTGGCGGGCTGCTGGCGCTGACCGGTGGTCTGCACAATCCCTTCTCGCTGTTGCTCCTGGCACCGGTATCGGTTTCGGCGGCGACCCTGCCGCAACGTGCGACCGTCCTCATCGCCCTGCTGGCAGCGCTGATTGCGTCCATCTTGTCGCTCTGGCATCTGCCGCTGCCCTGGAGCCCCAGCGAGCACATCGTGTTCAACCGCATCTATGTGATCGGTATCTGGGTCTCGATCATTTGCGGCCTGGCCTTCATCACCGTTTACATCAACCGCGTCGCCCATGAAGCGCGCCAGATTGGGGACGCGCTGGCGGCGACGGAACTCGCCTTGTCGCGCAAGGAGCAGCTTTCAGCCCTGGATGGACTTGCCGCGGCCGCCGCCCATGAGTTGGGAACCCCCCTGTCCACGATCGCGCTTGCCGCCAAGGAAATGCGCGCCGAAGCGCCTCCCGGCAGTGATCTGGCCAGTGACGTAGAATTGATCATTGCCCAGGCCACCCGTTGTCGCGCCATTCTCGCCAAGCTGCGCAATCTGGGCAACGATGACAGCGATCCGTTCGCCGCGGTGCCCCTGACCGATCTGTTGGCCGAGGTCGCGCGGCCGCATGAAGCGCGCGGCAAGACCATACTTTTCGACATGCAAGGCGCCGGGGGCGAGCCGCCGGTGTTCCGGCGCAGCGTGGGCCTGCTATATGGCTTGGGCAATATCATTGAAAATGCGAGCGATTTCGCCGCCCAGACCGTGCGCATCGGCGCCCATTGGACCACCGAGCAGGTCCTCGTGACCATTGCCGACGACGGCACCGGCTTTGCGCCTGAACTGCTGGCACGGTTGGGCGAGCCTTATCTCACCACCCGGCCGCGTGACCCTCAAGGGGGTGATGCGCACCGGCCTGGCGGGCTGGGACTGGGCATATTCATTGCCAAGACTCTCCTCGAGCGCACCGGCGCGCGCCTGAGTTTTGACAATCTGGGCCCCGCTGGTCACGCTCAGGTTACCATCAATTGGCCGCGGTCCGCTGTGGAGAGCTAAATTGCGCGCGTAGCTTTTGCATTTTGAGCCGGCAATCCCTATTTACGGCCAATGAGCACGATTGAAGATCTTTTGGCGGCCGACCCCAGCCTCTTGCTGGTGGACGATGATGTCGCTTTCCTGCAGCGCCTGGAGCGCGCCATGGCGCGACGTGGCTTTGATGTGCGTTCGGCTGGATCGGTCGCCGAAGGGCTTGCCGCCGTTGCGGAGCGTCCTCCCGCCTATGCCGTGGTGGATCTGCGGTTGGAAGACGGTAATGGCCTCGAAGTCGTTTCCGCGCTCCATCAACAGCGTCCCGAAGCGCGGGCGGTGGTGCTGACGGGCTATGGCAATATCGCCACCGCGGTAACGGCGGTGAAGCTGGGTGCCATCGACTACCTGTCCAAGCCTGCCGATGCCGATGACGTCATCAATGCCCTGTTGGCCACGGGCGAGGAAAAGCCCGAACCGCCCGAAAACCCCATGTCGGCCGACCGGGTCCGCTGGGAGCATATCCAGCGCGTTTATGAGCTGTGCGACCGCAATGTTTCGGAAACCGCCCGCCGCCTCAACATGCATCGCCGCACCCTGCAGCGCATTCTCGCCAAGCGCGCCCCGCGCTGATCCAACGGCGACGTTTAGCGCTCCGCCCGCGCTTGCGGATCCATGAGTGAATGGATCCGGTCCGCACCCATCCGCGCCAGTTGCAGCAGCAGGGCCCGGCGGCGGGCCGCGGGCAGGGGTGTATCTGGGCTGGACCGCAACACAGCGCCGTCATGCCCGTCGGCCACGATCAGCCCTTCGGTTTCGGGGAAGATTTCCCCATCGAGCTCGGGCGGCTTGGCAAAAAAGAACCGGTCTGAAAAGGCCCGGTATTCCGGCCATTTCCGGTCCACCTGGAAGTCCTGCAGGCTCGACTTGATCTCGACAATCCAGATCTCACCCTTGGGGCCTACCGCCAGCACATCGGCGCGCCGGCCATTGCCCAGCGGCACCTCGGCATAGGGACACATGTCGTAGACTTCGCGCAACAAGCGCATCACGCCCCGTTGCACCCGCAAAGCGGTAGGCGATTGGCGCCCATCCACAAGGGGCGGCAGCTCAGCCATGAGGAGCAGGACTGGGAGTGCCCGTTGCCGGCAGCGCCGCGCTGCGGGTCGACAGGGCGCGTGCCGCCAAAAGACCCGCGGCCAGCACCGGCAGGCACACGAGGTAGGATTGGCGGATTCCAAGATACTCGGCCACAAAGCCCAGCAGGGGCGGCGCGAGGAAAAACACCACGAAGCTGATCTGGCCGAGCGCCGCCACATTGAGTGCTGAGGGCCGATCCGTGCGTTGCGCCGCAGCCGAAACGGCAAGCGGATAAACCGCGCTGCAGCCGATGCCCATCAGGGCAAAGCCAACCAGCGCCAGTTCGGGCGAGGGCGCCAGGCCCACCAGCAATGTTCCGCAGGACGCCAGCCCCAGCAGCGTAGTGGCCACCAGCCTTGGCCCGAACCGCTCCACCACCGGGTCGACCGACAAACGCGTCACGGCCATGAAGAACGAGAACAGGGTGAGGCTCAACCCACCCACGAACGGTTCCACTGCGAACACGTCGCGCATATAGATGGCCGACCAGTCGATCCCTGCGCCTTCCACCAGAAAGGCGGCAATTCCGATGATGCAAAGCGGCAGCAGCCCAAGGGTGGGAAAGGCGATGCGTGGTGTATCGCCCTGGTGCCCGTCGCGGCGCACCGGGGCGCTGCGCATGCCGCCGATCATGAAGCCCCCCACCCCGACCACCACCAGCGCGACCAGCGCCAGGTGAACCTGCATGGACAATTGCGACTGCCGCACCAGCGCTCCGGCGAGGGCGGTGACGAAGAATCCGGCGCTCCAGCAGCCATGGGCGCGGTTCATGAACCTTTTGCCGAACTGCGCTTCGAGCCGGTCGATCTCCACATTGAGGTTGATCTCCAGCGCCCCTGCCAGCAGTCCCGTCACAAAGAACACCCCGAACACGGCCGGTGCCGCGCTCAGCCATGGTACGCTGGCAAACAGGAGCGCCGGGCCCAGCACGGTGAGCAATGCGGTGGTCCGGGCGCCCAGTCGGTCGATCAAGGGCGCCGACAAGGTCAGCGACAGCAGCGAGCCGATCGACATGCCGATCAAGGTGAGCCCGAGTTGGCTTTCCTTGACCCCCAACGCCACCTGCAGGTCGGGCAGGCGCGACAGCAAGGCACCGGTGGTAACGGCAAACAGGAAAAAACAGGCATAGATGCGGTGCTGCGGCGCGATCTGCATGGGACAACT
>JAQGKH010000051.1 GCA_028290225.1 Devosia sp.
TGTACGAGGCCGCCGAACAAGGGGGCTGGGACGGATGGGACGAAGGGCGGGGCGTGGCCATCGGTTACCGGCTGGCGCAAACGCTTGGGGTGACCCTGGGCGATCAGGTCACCATCATCAATCCGGATGGCGCCATGACTCCATTCGGCAGCACGCCACAGATCAGATCCTATCCGGTCAGCGTCATTTTTGACCTGGGCATGGTCGAATTCGATTCCCTGTTCATGTACATGCCGCTCGAGCCGGCGCAGGACTACTTCAAGCTGGTCGAGGAAGTGCTGAAGCCCGGTCAGCCGCCGCTTGGCCCCATGGCGACCGACGAGGAGATCGATGCTGCCTATGAGCGCATTCCTCGCGCCACTGCGGCCGAGATCTTCATCGACGATCCCGACAACATCACGGTGATGCGCGAGCGGCTCGGGGCCAATCCGGCTGGCCGTCCCATGGTGCTCACCGATTGGCAACAGCGTAACGAGACGTTCTTCTCCGCCCTGCAGGTGGAGCGGGTGGTGATGTTCACGATTTTGTCGATGATCATCGTCGTTGCTGCGTTCAACATAATTTCCAGCCTTGTCATGCTGGTAAAGGACAAGAGCGCCGATATCGCGGTGCTCCGCACCATGGGAGCGACGCGTGGTGCGATCATGCGGATCTTCTCGATCACCGGCACCACTATCGGCGTGATCGGCACGCTGGCGGGTACCGTCTTGGGCCTGATCATTGCGGCTAATGCCGAAACGCTGCGGGCTTTCATCTCCAGCACGCTCGGGGTCGCGATCTTTCCCCCCGAGGTGTTTTTCCTGTCCTCCCTGCCGTCGAAAACGGATCCGGTGGAAGTCACGGTGGTTGTTTGCCTTGCGCTTGGGCTGAGTTTCCTCGCCACGCTTTATCCCGCCTGGCGGGCAGCACAGTACGATCCGGTAGAGGCGCTTCGCTATGAATAAGCCACACCTGATCCTGACCAATGTGCATCGTCACTACGGGCAGGGCGATGCCACTGTGCGCGTGCTGGAGGCTGCCAACCTGACTGTCGAGAGCGGCGAACTGGTGGCTTTGGTGGCGCCTTCGGGCGCCGGCAAATCCACCTTGCTGCACCTTTCGGGACTGCTCGAGTCGCCGCAAGGCGGCGAGGTGGAAATCACGGGCATTCCGACGAGCAAGCTGGGTGATCGCGGCCGCACCCAGCTGCGTCGCTCCACCGTTGGCTATGTGTACCAGTTCCACCATCTGCTGCCGGAGTTCACTGCCTTGGAGAACGTCTCCATGCCGCAACTCATTGCCGGTCGGACGAGCGCGGAAGCGGAAGCGCGGTCGCTGGAATTGCTGGACTTGCTGGGGATTAAGCCCCGGGCGAGGCACCGTCCGGCCGAACTCTCGGGCGGCGAGCAGCAGCGGGTGGCCATTGCGCGAGCCGCTGCCAACCGGCCCAAGGTGATCCTGGCCGATGAGCCCACGGGCAATCTGGATCCTGACACCAGCAACCTGGTGTTCGAGGCGCTGCGCGCGCTGATCAAGAACGAGGGCGCGGCTGCCTTGATTGCTACCCACAACCACGATCTGGCCCGTCGGGCCGATCGCATCGTGACGCTGCGCGGTGGCTTGGTGGTCGAGCACACCCTTTAGGTTCGCCGCACAAAGCCGTGCGATCACTGGCGATCAGCGCATGTTGGCTCGTTCCCCCTGCGCTGACCTCGTGTCCGAACCCAAAGCTCAGACCTGCTGACACGGGGTCAGCGCTGCCGTGCCCAGAAGCAGCTGAGTGGCGCCCGACTTCCCATCCTCGGCACGATGCGGGTTGAGCGCCTTTGCCAACCATTAATGCTTCACTAACCACAGGACGTCTGTCCCCGCTTTCCCCGCTGCTTTGACTCGACAAGAACAAAACAAGAACATAGAAGAGGGGCACCACAGAGGAGACTTCGACATGCTCACTTTCATCAAGGACTTGGCTGCGTTCGTCACGCTTGGCGCATTCACGATCGGCTCGCTCACCTGGATGGATATCGTCACCCGACTCGTGTGACTCTAGTTGTGGATTGCGCTAGCCAAAGGTTCCGGCGCTGCCTGCAGGCTGTCACAAAGGCGGCCTAGGAGTTGAGCATGAGCGGTCTCGGTTTTATTCACCTTCACGTCCATTCTGCCTTCTCGCTCCTGGAAGGGGCGCTGCAGCTCGAAACGATTCTCAAGCTTGCCAAGGAGGATCATCAGCCCGCGCTTGGCATTGCCGACACCGGCAATCTCTTCGGCGCGCTGGAATTCTCGGAGAAGGCCAGCAAGAAGGGCATGCAGCCGCTGATCGGCGTCGAACTGCCCATCGATTTTGCCGCCGCTGAAGAGCGGATCAGCGAGCGTGGTCATATCGCCTGGGCGGGCAAGTCGAGCGTGGTGCTGATGGCAACCAGCGAGACGGGTTTTGCCAATCTCTCTCGGCTGGTGTCGCGCGCTTATCTGGAAGGAGAGGGCGGCAGCGCCAGTGCGCGGCTGGATTGGCTCAGCCGCGAGGGGCTTGAGGGTGTTATCTGCCTGTCTGGCGGGCCGGAAGGGGCGATCGACATGCCCTTCGCGCTGGGTCAGGACATCAACGCGTCGGCCCGCCTCGATCGGCTTTCCAACCTTTTTGGCGACCGATTTTATATCGAACTGCAGCGCCATGGCCGGCCAGTGGAAGGTTCGGTTGAGCCGCGGCTCATCGATTATGCCTATCGGCATGGTATTCCGCTGGTGGCAACCAACGAGCCGTTCTTCAAATCCGCCAAGGAATTCGAGGCGCATGACGCGCTGCTGGCCATTGCCGGAAGCACCGTGTTGGCGCAGACCGAGCGCCGCAAGCTCAACGACCAGTACTACTTCAAGACCCGGGCGGAGATGGTCGAGCTGTTCGCCGATCTGCCCGAGGCGCTGGAGTCGACCATCGAGATCGCCAGGCGCGTGGCCTACCGGCCACGCACCCGCGGACCGATCTTGCCGAAATTCGCAGCCGCGCCCGAGCTGACCGACGATGAGGCGGTGGCCGCTGAAGCGGCCGCGCTTCGTGCGATGGCGGAGGAGGGGCTGGATCGGCGCATAGCGACGGTCGGTATTGCCCCGGGCAAGACTGAAGCCGACTACCGCCAGCGGCTTGAATTCGAGCTGGATATCATCCAGCGCATGAAGTTTCCCGGCTACTTCCTCATCGTGGCGGACTTCATCCGCTGGTCCAAGGCTCAAGACATTCCGGTGGGGCCGGGCCGCGGCTCGGGCGCGGGCTCGCTCGTCGCCTATGCGACCACGATCACCGATCTCGATCCGCTCCGCTACAATCTCCTGTTCGAGCGCTTCCTCAATCCCGAGCGCGTGTCGATGCCCGACTTCGACATCGACTTCTGCCAGGACCGGCGCGAGGAGGTGATCCAGTACGTCCAGCGCAAATACGGCTCCGAGCAGGTGGCGCAGATCATCACCTTCGGAACGCTGCAGGCGCGCGCCGTGCTGCGCGATGTCGGTCGCGTCCTCCAGATGCCCTATGGGCAGGTTGACCGGATCTGCAAGCTGGTGCCGGCCAATCCGGCCGATCCCTGGTCGATCGAGCGCACCATGAACGAGGTGCCGCAATTCCGGATGATGGCCGAGGACGACGAGACCGTGGGCGAGCTCGTTGCCATCGCCAAAAATCTGGAAGGCCTGTTCCGGCACGCGTCGACCCACGCGGCGGGCATCGTCATCGGCGATCGCCCGCTGCAGGAACTGGTGCCGCTATACCGCGATCCTCGCTCGGACATGCCGGTCACGCAATACAATCTGAAATGGGTCGAGCCGGCCGGGCTGGTGAAATTCGACTTCCTCGGCCTCAAGACCCTGACGACGATCCAATACGCCGTGCAGATGGTCAACCAGGATGGCGGGAGCTTCCGCATCGAGGACATCTCGATCGATGATCCCAAGACCTACAAGCTCTACCAGGTGGGCGACACCTTTGGCGTTTTCCAGGTGGAAAGCCCCGGCATGCGGCGGGCCCTCGTGGATCTCAAGCCCGACCGCTTCGAGGACGTCATCGCTCTGGTGGCGCTGTATCGCCCGGGGCCGATGGACAATATCCCGCTGTTTTGCGACCGCAAGCATGGTCGCGAAGAGGTGGAATATCCCCACGACGCGCTGCGCACGGTGCTGGACGAAACCTACGGCATCATCGTTTATCAGGAGCAGGTGATGCAGATCGCCCAGCTGCTGTCGGGCTATTCGCTGGGTGAAGCGGATATGCTGCGCCGCGCGATGGGCAAGAAGATCAAGGCGGAAATGGACGCGCAGCGCGAGCGCTTCGCGGAAGGTGCGGAACGGTTCGGGCTGACTACGAAGCTGGCCGACACGATCTTCGATCTATTGGCCAAATTCGCCAATTACGGCTTCAACAAGAGCCATGCCGCGACCTACGCGCTCGTGTCGTATCAGACGGCATACCTCAAGGCCCACCATCCCCATGAGTTCTTCGCCGCATCCATGACGCTCGACATGGGCAACACGGACAAGCTGTCCGATTTCCGGCGCGAGGCGGGCAAGAAAGGCATCGAAATCGTGCCGCCCTGCGTGAACAAGTCCGAGGTGGTGTTTTCGGTCAAGGAGCGCAAAGTGTACTACGGACTTTGCGCGGTGAAGGGCGTCGGGCGCCAAGTGGCCGAGCATATCGTCGAGGCGCGTGGCGCCACGCCGTTCAAGGATTTGGGCGATTTTGCCCGGCGTGTCGATCCCCGCATCCTCAACAAGCGTACCCTTGAAACCCTCGTCAATGCCGGCGCCTTCGATGCGTTGGTTCCCCGGCGCGAACAGGCCTTTGCTGCCATCGACGCAGTGATGGGCACCGCCCAGGCGCTGACATCGGAGCGCTCCGAGGGGCAGTGGAACATGTTCGATACCGGCGAGGCGGAAGCCTTCAAGCTTCCTGCCGGCGTGCCGGCCTGGTCCACCACCGAGCGGGCCGATCGCGAACTTTCCGCCATTGGCTTTCACCTTTCGGCGCATCCGCTCGATGCTTATGCCGATCTGTTTGAAAAGCTGCGCGTGCAGCGCTGGGGCGATTTCGAGCGTGCCGTCAAGGATGGTGCTTCGGCCGGGCGCCTCGCCGGAACTATCGCCGGGCGCCAGGATCGGCGCACCCGCAAGGGTACGCCGATGATGATCCTGACCCTTTCGGACCAGAGCGGCACCTTTGAGTGCATCGCCTTTTCCGAACAGATCAACGAGTTCGGCAGTTTGCTGCAGCCGGGCAGGTCGGTGATCTTGCAGGTGGGTGCCGACGAGCGCGCCGATGGCGTGAGCCTGCGGCTGCTTTCCGCCGAAGCGATCGAAGGCGTCGCCGACAAGGTCGATCGCCGCCTCACCGTATTTGCGGCCGATGCCAAATGCCTGGGTCCGATCAGTGCGCAGCTCAAGCGAGGGGGGGAGGGGGCCGTGAACTTTGTCGTGATCCGGAATGGCGGAGAACGCGAATACGAGATCGAGCTACCCGGCCAGTATCGCCTTACGGCGGAAATTGCCGGCGGCATCAAGGCGCTCGATGGCGTCACCGATGTGAGGCTGCACTAGCCGCGATCCGGGCAGCGCGCCACTGGCGCTTGCCTTTGGGGCCGGTCTCCCCTATATCCGCGCATGCGCCAGACTTTGGTCGGCGCGATTTCACACACGAGGCCGGCTTCTCCTGAGGGGGAGCCATCCGGTGGCGGGGTAGCCCGCCGCATGATCTCGTGGCGGCATCAACCGGTAAACAAGGAGCAGCCATCATGGCTTTGCCCGATTTCTCCATGCGCCAATTGCTTGAAGCAGGCGTGCATTTCGGCCACCAGAAGCACCGCTGGAACCCCAAGATGGAGCGCTTCATCTTTGGTGTTCGCAACGACATCCACATTCTCGACCTGAGCCAGACCGTGCCGGCGCTCAGCCGCGCCTTGCAGCTGATCAGCGACACCGTGGCCGATGGCGGTCGCGTTCTGTTCGTGGGCACCAAGCGCCAGGCCGCTCCGCTGGTGGCGGATGCCGCCAAGCAATCGGCCCAGTATTATGTCAATTCCCGGTGGCTGGGCGGCACGCTGACCAACTGGCAGACCATTTCCAACTCGATTTCGCGTTTGCGCCAGTTGGAAGCGATGGGTGAGGATGAACTCGCCCTGCGCACCAAGAAAGAGCGTCTGATGATGTCGCGCGAGCGGGAGCGCCTGGAGCGCGACCTGGGCGGCATCAAGGATATGGGCAACGTTCCAAGCCTCTTGTTCGTGATCGACACCAACAAGGAAGCCAACGCCATCAAGGAAGCTCGTCGTCTGGGCATTCCGGTGATCGCGATCGTCGACACCAACAGTGATCCCGACACCGTGGATTTTCCGATCCCGGGCAATGACGACGCCAGCCGCGCTCTCGAACTCTATGTTTCGCTGGTTTCCAAGGCTGCCATCGACGGCATCGGCCGCTCCTCGAGCGCTCTTGGCGCCGATCTCGGCGCAGCCGACCAGGCGCCGGTTGAAGATCTCCCCGAAGAGACTGCCGCCGCTCAATAATCCAGCGTGCTGGATTTCATCTTGAACCAAACAACGCGGCCTCCTTGTGAGGCCGCCCAGAGGTGAACCCTATGGAAATCACTGCAGGCATGGTCAAGCAGCTCCGCGAAGCGACCGGCGTGGGCATGATGGACTGTAAGAAGGCCTTGGCCGAAACCAATGGCGACATGGAAGCGGCGGTGGATTGGCTGCGTACCCGTGGCCTGGCCAAGGCGGCCAAGAAGGCTGACCGCGTAGCCGCTGAAGGCCTGGTGGGTGTTGCGACCAGTGGCAACAAGGCTGCCGTGGTCGAGGTCAATTCCGAAACCGACTTCGTGGCTCGCAACGAGCAGTTTCAGGCCATTGTCGGCAATGTCGCCAAGCTGGCGCTCGATGCCGATGGTGATGTGGTCAAGCTGGGCGGAATGCCGTTCCCCGGCTCGGGTCACTCGGTTTCCGCTGAACTGACCGAGGCTATCACCAAAATCGGTGAGAACATGAACCTGCGCCGCACCGAGACCCTGTCGGTTACCGACGGCGTCGTGGAAAGCTATGTGCACTCGGCGGTCAAGCCGGGCATGGGCAAGATCGGCATCCTGGTCGGCCTTGAGTCCACCGGCGACAAGGCTGCCTTGTCGACGCTGGGCAAGCAGCTGGCGATGCATATTGCCGCGACCAATCCACTTTCCATTTCGCCCGACGATCTGGATCAAACTGTGGTTGCCCGCGAACGCACGATCTTTGCAGAGCAGGCCCGCGAAAGCGGCAAGCCGGCTGACATCATCGACAAGATGGTGGAAGGCCGTGTGCGCAAGTACTACGAGGAAGTGACGCTGCTGGCGCAGACCTTCGTGATCGATGGCGAGACCAAAGTCGGCGACGCCATCAAGAACGCGGAAAAGGCCGTCGGCGCGCCGATCAAGCTGACCAAGTTCATCCGCTACGCCCTGGGCGAAGGCATTGAAAAGGCCGAGACCGACTTCGCGGCTGAAGTTGCGGCGACTGCCGGCATCAAAAAAGACGAGCAGCCGGCCCAGTAAGGGCTGGGCAGGTGGGCTTGCGGGCTCACCTGCTGCTTTGGCGTTGTGCCGGGTTTTGGCACAACGCGCATATCTGCGCCGCCAGCGCTTTCCTGCCCGGCATGGCTGTGCCATAGGGTGGCGTGCCGCCTTTGCGGCTGAATCATTTTCTCGAAGAAGGAATTGCCGATGACCGGCTTCAAGCGCATTTTGCTCAAGGTCTCGGGCGAAGTGTTAGCCGGCGATCAGTCCTTTGGGATCGAGCCCGAGTTTCTCCATTCGGTCGCCAGCCAGATTGCCGACGCGGCCAAGGCCGGCACCGAGATTGCCATAGTGATCGGGGCGGGCAATATCTTCCGCGGCATGGCTGTGGCGGCCGACGGCACCGACCGGGTCACGGCCGACCTCATGGGCATGCTGGGGACAGTGATCAACTCGCTGGCCCTTTCGAACGCCATTTCGCGCCAGGGCGTGAAGTCCAAGGTGTTTTCTGCGCTGACCATGCCGTCGGTGGCCGACAATTTCACCGCGCGGGCTGCCAAGGCCGCCTTGGACGAAGGCTATGTGGTTGTTTGCGCGGGCGGCACCGGCAATCCGTTCTTCACCACCGATACCGCAGCCGCACTCAAGGCGATCGAGCTCGATTGCGATGTGCTGCTCAAGGGCACCAAGGTCGATGGCGTTTATTCGGAAGACCCGATGAAGAATCCCTTGGCGACGCGCTACGATACCGTCACCTATGACGAGGTGATCAGCCGCAATCTCAAGGTAATGGATACCGCTGCCTTCGCTCTGGCACGCGACAATGCCTTGCCAATAATCGTTTACGCGCTAGACGACCAGGAAGGCCTTTCCGGCGTTTTAGCCGGTACGGCCCGCAGTACACGAGTCGGTAAGGCGAACTAGACTATAAGGACGAACATCATGGCCGCTTATTCTCTCACTGATCTCAAGAACCGGATGCAGAAGTCCATCTCTTCCTTGCGCGAGGAACTGGCCGGGCTTCGCACGGGGCGCGCCAGCGCCAGCCTGCTTGAGCCGGTTACAGTGGAAGCCTATGGTTCGCGCATGCCGCTGAACCAGGTTGCAACCGTGACTGTGCCCGAGCCGCGCATGCTCAGCGTCCAGGTCTGGGACCGCTCCATGGCGAACGCCGTGGAGAAGGCCATCCGCAACAGCGGTCTGGGTCTTAATCCGGTTGGCGAGGGCCAGGTGATCCGTGTTCCGCTTCCTGAACTCAACGAAGAGCGCCGGCGCGAATTGACCAAGGTTGCGCATAACTATGCCGAGCAGGCGCGCGTTGCCGTGCGCCATATCCGGCGCGACGGCATGGACATCCTCAAGAAAGCTGAGAAGGACGGCGACCTGAGCCAGGACGACGTTCGCACCCAATCGGACCTGGTTCAAAAGGCCACCGATGCGGCCGTGGCGGAGATCGACAGTGTGGTCGTCGCCAAGGAACAGGAAATCATGCAGGTCTGACGTTTTTTGCGCTGCGCCAGGAGGGCGTAGATGTCCAGCGATCCCGCTATCACCGCCGAACTTGCGCCGCGTCCGCGGCTGCGCATTCCCGTGCATCTCGGGGTGATCATGGACGGCAATGGTCGCTGGGCCAAGGCACGGGGCAAGCTGCGCACCGAAGGCCATATCGAAGGTGTCAAATCCCTGCGCAACCTGGTTGAGCTGTGCATCAACTATGGCGTGGCCCATCTGACGGTGTTCAGCTTTTCTTCGGAGAACTGGAGCCGGCCCAAGGAGGAAGTGGCCTTCATCTTCAATCTGTTGCGCCGGTTCGTCGCGTCCGATCTGCAGCGCTTGATCCGCAACAATGTCCGGGTTCGGATCATCGGGGACCGCATCGGCCTCGAGCCATCGCTGGTTCGGTTGATCGACGACGTCGAAGCCAAGACGCGCGACAACACCGGTCTGGTGCTGATCGTCGCCTTCAACTATGGCGGCAAGGCCGAAATTGCCGAGGCAACCCGCCGGATTGCCGTTGAAGTTGCTGCGGGGCGGCTGGCTCCGGACGACATCACCGAGGACACGATCGCGGCGGCGCTTTATACCGCCGGCATTCCGGATCCCGATTTGATTATCCGCACCAGCGGCGAACAGCGCATTTCCAATTTCCTGCTGTGGCAGGCCGCTTATTCGGAATTCGTCTTTGTTGACGAGTACTGGCCCGATTTCGGGGAAGAAAGCTTCGTGAAGGTTCTTGAAGCCTTTTCACTGAGAGATCGGCGCTTCGGCGGCATTGGAAGCGCAGGTCCGTGACTATGCCGGACGCTCCTCCGGGACAGCCTTCGCCGCCGCGCCGTCGAGTCTGGGCTGATCTGGGGCCAAGGATCGGATCCGCCGTTGTCCTGATCGCGCTTACCGTGTCTGCCCTTTATATCGGCGGGCCGTTTTTTGCCCTGGTGGTCAGCCTGGTTTTTGCGGGTGCCTATCGGGAATGGGAAACCATGGTGTCGCGTGCACCGCTCACGCCGTTTGGCTGGGTGTTGATTGCGGCCTTGGCGCTATCGGGCCTGGTTTATCCATTTGCTGGTGTATCGGTCGCCATCGGCATCGTTGCCTTTGCGTGTGTCGCGGCGATTGTCGCGCGCGGGGAGGGCATGTGGTGGCGGGTGGTCGGCCTGGTTCTGTTTGGGGCGGTGATCATCGCCGCCCAGGCCTTGCGCGGAACGACATTCACCGGCGTCTGGGCCGGCCTTTATCTGGGCACCGTTGTCTGGATGACCGACTCGGCGGCTTTTTTTGCCGGACGCCAGATCGGGGGGGAAAAGCTGGCGCCCGATATTTCGCCCTCCAAGACCTGGTCCGGTGCCCTGGGTGGTTTGGCGCTGGGTACAACGGCGGGCCTGGTGGTCTGGACGCTGGTGTCTGATTCTCCTTGGTGGATCGGCCTCGTGCTGTCTGCGACGCTGAGCATTCTTGGCCAACTGGGCGATCTGGGCGAAAGCGCGGTGAAGCGCCACTTCCGCGTCAAGGACAGCGGCGACATCATTCCCGGGCATGGTGGATTGATGGATCGGCTGGATAGCCTTACGCTTGGCGTGTTGCTGGTGCTGGTTGTTGGCGCATTGCACGCGGGCTGGGGCGCGGTAGCCGAAGGGCTTTTGCACTGGTAGGCTGAGCGGCATTCGCAGCCGCGAACAAGGTATTCAATGCTCGATTTCATCCCCTGGCTTCTGTCCTATGTCATCCCCTTCCTGGTGGTGCTGACCGTCATCGTCTTTGTCCACGAAATGGGGCATTACCTGGTGGCGCGCTGGAACGGCGTTGCGATCGACGCCTTCTCGATCGGCTTTGGACCGGAGTTGTTGGGCTGGAACGACCGTCATGGCACGCGCTGGCGGCTTTCGGCCATTCCCCTGGGCGGTTATGTGAAGTTCACCGGCGATGCCAATGCGGCAAGCGTGCCCGATGCCGAGACCCTTGCCAGTGCTGACCCGGCTCTAGCGCCGCACCTGTTCGCCAACAAGAATGTCTGGCGGCGCATCGCCGTGGTTGCCGCCGGACCGATCGCCAATGTTCTGCTGACCTTCTTGATCCTTTATGCGCTGCTGCTCGGCTATGGGCGCTACACCATACCCCCGGTGATCAGCGAAGTGATTGCGGGCTCGGTGGCCGACGCGGCCGGGCTGCGGGCTGGCGACGTGATCACCGGCGTCGACGGTTATGCCGTGCGTGGGTTCGAGGATTTCCAGCGCTTCGTGGCCACCAGTCCGCAGCGTCCGGTTACCCTGGACATCGAGCGTCAGGGGGCCAGCCAAAGCCTGGTGCTGGTGCCCGAAGCCGTGGAGGTAAAGGACCGCTTCGGCAATACGCAGCGCATTGGCCGAATCGGGGTCAGCCGCGATGTGGAGCAAACCGAGGTTACGCTTTATCGGCCCGGGCCCGTGGAAGCGATCGGGATGACCTTCGAGGAAATCCGGTTCATCATCCAGCGCACGGGGGCGTTCCTGGGGGACTTCTTCGTGGGGCGGGGGGATGTGGAGCAGCTTGGGGGGCCGGTAAAGGTCGCCAAGGTCTCCGGCGAGGTGGCAACCTTGGGTATTGTAGCCCTGATCAACTTGATGGCCTTGCTCTCGCTGAACATCGGCGTATTCAATCTGTTGCCGATTCCGATGCTGGATGGCGGGCACCTGTTGTACTACCTGGTCGAGGCCGTCCGAGGACGACCATTGAGCATCAAGGTGCAAGAGATTGGTTTTCGCTTCGGGTTTGCTTTGGTGTTGGCGCTGATGGTGTTTACGTTGTTCAACGATACACTGTTCGCCTACCTGCGCACGCTGAATTAACCTTGCCTTAACCTTGGTTGGCAAGGTGTTGCACGAATACAAGGCATCCAAGCATTTGCTAACCGCGTCGCGGCTTTAGCCTTGTCCTTGGTTAAATAACCGGTAAAACGGTTTAATGGAGTGGGCTTGGGGGAGCGCTGTGCATGGCGAGTCCCCGAGCCAGTCGCAGAAGGCAAAAAAATATGACTCAATCGAAGCTAATGCGCGGTGTGGCGCTCGCAATTCTGAGTGCTGCAGCTCCTGTTATCGGTTCCGGCGTTCCGCTCATTGGCGCTGTTGCGGCGCAGGCTCAGGAGCAACTGGTCGGCTCGGTGCTGTTCGAGGGCAATCGTCGCTTCTCGGATACCCAGCTCTTGAGCATGGTTGACCTGTCCGCATCGGGTATCTTCACGCAGCAGCGCCTGGCCTCCGATATCGAGAGTATCCGCCAGGCTTATGACGGCGACGGTTTCATGTCGGTCGGGGTGACGGCGCGGACTGAAGCCACTGCCGATAATCGCGTGCGGATCACCTTCGTGATCAATGAAGGTGAGCGGGCCGGCATTGCCGCCATCAACTTCACCGGCAACAACGCGTTCAGCGCGGGCAACCTCAAGGGCAGCATCACCACCAAGGAAACCGGCTTTTTGAGCTGGCTGCTCAAGGATGACTCCTATGATGAGCGCCGCATCGCCGTGGACCGTGAACTGGTGCGCTTGTATTACGCCAATCGCGGCTATCCCGATGCGCAGGTCACATCGGTCGGCGAGTATGACGCTGCGCGCAATGCGTATTTCATCAACTTCACCATCAATGAAGGCCAGCGCTACGAGTTCGCCAATGTTGGCATCGAGACCAGCATTGCCGGCCTCAACACCAATGCGCTGACCGGCACGGTGCGCACCGACGAAGGTGGGCGCTATTCCATCACCGACCTGCAGCGCACCATCGAAGACATGGCTTATGAAGCCACCGCACAAGGTTATTCCTTTGCCGATGTGCGTGCGCGCATGGACCGCGATGTTACCAACGGGACCTTCAATGTCACCTATCTGGTTGATGAAGGGGCGCGCGTATATGTCGAGCGCGTCAACATCACCGGCAACGACAAGACCCGTGATTTCGTGATCCGTCGCGAGCTGGAGTTTGCTGAAGGCGACCCCTTCAACCGTGCCCTGCTGGTGCGGGGCCGCAAGGAAATCCAGGATCTGGGGTTCTTCTCGGCTGTTGAAGTGACCACCCAGCCAGGCTCCTCGGCTGACAAGGTCATCATCAACATCGCAGTAACGGAAAGCTCGACGGGCGAGTATGGCGCAACGGCCGGTTACTCCACCACCGAAGGCATTCTGGGTGAAGTCTCGCTGACCGAGCGCAACTTCCTTGGTCGTGGCCAGTATCTGCGGGCCGCTGTTGGCGCCTCGCAATCGGGTCGCACCTTCGACTTCTCCTTCACCGAGCCGCGTTTCATGGGGCTGCAGGTGTCGGCAGGCGTTGATGCCTATCATCGCATTGTCGATGAAACGGATCGCAACTTCTATGGCTTCCAGTCGACCGGTGGCCAGGTGCGGCTGGGTGTGCCGATCCTAGGTGATCTGTCCGGGACGGTGTTTACCGGCATCGAGCGCAAGACCGTTGTGGATGAAGATCCGGACAACTCGGCGCTGTTTGATAACGGTGAGGAGTTCTACAAGGCTTTTGCCGGCTATACGCTGACCTGGAACGGGGTGGACGACACCAAGAACCCGACCGAAGGCCTGTATGCGACCTTTACCCAGCAATATATCGGCTGGGACCACAATCTGATCAAATCGGAAGCTCGCGGTCGTTACTTCGTGCCCTTGCTGGATGACAGCGGCATCGTGGCCAGCGTCAAGGGCCAGGCCGGCGTCATCAACGATCTGGGTGACGATGGCGTCAGCCCGCTCGAGGCATTCATGCCCGGCTCGCAGCTGATCCGTGGCTTTGAAGGTCGTGGGCTTGGCCCGCGTCTGGCAAGCGGCGAATATCTGGGTGCGACCATGTATGCCGGCTTGTCGGCGGAAGTGGAGTTCCCCATTCCCGTGCTGCCCGAAAGCTATGGCGTGAGCGGCGCCGTCTGGGCTGATGCAGCCTGGGTGGATGGTTTGGCCAATGCGGAAGGCAATGCGGTTGATCCGGGTAGCGTAGACGAGCCATGGCGCACGTCCGTCGGCGCGTCGCTGATCTGGGACTCGCCATTCGGTCCGCTCCGTGGGGACTTCGCCCATGTGCTCAACAAGGCGACTTCGGATCGCACGCAGGTGTTCCAGCTGACCCTCTCCAGCTTGCTCTAGTCGCAGAGGCGTGAAACAGTTCAAGGAGCCGCGGGGCGGTAGCGCCGCGGCTCCTTGCTTTTAAGTGATATAATGGTCGATACCCGCTTTCACCGCTTCGCCGGTCCCACCTCGGTCAGCGCAATTCTATCCGGTCTGGGACGCGCCGGTTTGCTTGCCGAACTGCCTGGCAATGCCGCCGAGCACGTCATCACCGGCGCGGGGGAACTGGAACTTGCCGGTTCTGGCGATATCGCCCTGGCGGCACATAGCTCTTATGGCGAACAGTTGCGGGCAACCAATGCCGGCGTGGTGATCGTTGCGCCAGCTTTGCGCGAGTCCGTGCCGGCAAACACGATCGCCTTGGTGGCGGATCACCCGCATCACCTGTTTGCAGACGTTCTGGATTACCTTTACCCCGCCAGTACCCAAGCAGTGATCGCTGGTAATCGAGCCGAGCTCGGGGCGCCCATATTCGAGCTGGATGTGACCATCGGCTCCAATGTGGTGATTGGATTTGGCGTCGAGATCGGGCGCGGTACGACCATCGGGGCGAATACCGTGATTGGACCCGGCGTCACCATCGGCCGGAATTGCGCTATCGCGGCCAACACCACCATCGACTGCGCCCATATCGGCAACAATGTCGTGATCCATCCGGGTGTGCGCATCGGCACCGAGGGCTTCGGCTGGCTGGACTTCGGACAGACCAACCGCAAATTGCCCCAGTTGGGGCGCGTGCTGATTCAGGATGGAGTGGAGATCGGGGCCAATTCCACTGTCGACCGGGGGGCCCTGGGCGATACCTGCCTGGGCGAAGGCACCAAGATCGATAATCTGGTCCAGATCGGGCATAATTGCCGTATCGGCCGCAACTGCCTGATCGCTGCCATGTCCGGCCTGTCCGGCTCGACCATTGTAGGCGATGGGGTGCTGATGGGCGGTGGCGTGGGCACATCGGGCCATCTGACAATCGGGGCGGGCTCGGTGGTGCATGGGCGCGCGGCGGTGACCAAGAACTGGCCGGCGGGCTCCAAGCTGGCCGGGGCACCGGCGCAGGATATTCGGGATTTCTGGCGCGAGACCGCCACGATACGTAAATTGGCCAAGGGGGACCGACGGCATGACTGAGGACGTGACTACTGCAACCGAGCTCGGCGCCATGAGCTTGGCCGAAATCCTCAAGAGCCTGCCGCATCGCTATCCGATGCTGATGATCGACCGGATCATCAACATCAACGGCGATGAAACGGCGGTCGGCATCAAAAATGTTACCTTCAATGAGCCCATCTTTCAGGGTCACTTCCCCGAGAACCCGATTTTCCCCGGCGTGCTGATCATCGAAGGCATGGCGCAGACCGCCGGCGCGATCGTCATCAGGCATGACTCGGGTACGGGCCGGAAGAATATCGTGCTGATGCTGGGCGTGGATAAAGCCAAGTTCCGCAAGCCTGCCATTCCGGGCGACAGGATCGAGTTCCACATCGCCAAAATCCAGCGGCGCCGTAATGTCGGCCGTTACGAGGCGCGGGCGATGGTGGATGGAACGATCATCGCCGAGGCCGAAATTACCGCCATGATCGTCGAGGCTACTTCGTGAGCGAAGCCTTTGTGCACCCCACAGCCATTGTCGCGCCCGGTGCGCAGCTGGGGCAGGGGGTCAAGGTCGGGCCCTATTGCATCGTGGGCGAATACGTGGTGCTGGGCGATGATGTCGAGCTGATTTCCCATGTGTCGGTGGATGGACATACCGAGATCGGAGCGGGTACCCGCATCTTTCCTTTCGCCTCGGTCGGGCATGTGCCACAGGATCTGAAGTATCACGGCGAAGCCTCGCGCCTGGTGATCGGCGAGCGTTGTACGATCCGTGAGGCCGTGACCCTCAATCCGGGTACCGAAAACGGCGGCATGCTGACCCAGATCGGCAATGACTGCCTGATCATGGCCAATGCGCATGTGGCCCATGACTGCATCATCGGCAACAACGTCATCATGGCCAATTATGTTGGCATTGCCGGCCATTGCCAGGTTGGCGACAACGTGATTTTCGGCGGTATCTGCGTGGTGCATCAATTCACACGCATTGGCGATCATGCATTTATCGGCGCCCAATCGATGATCGATGGCGATGTGATCCCCTATGGCATGGCCGTGGGGAACCGGGCCACCCTGGCCGGGCTGAACCTCGTGGGGCTCAAGCGCCGTAAATTCGACCGCGAAGCCATTCATCGGTTGCGTGCGGCTTATCGCATGATCTTTTCCAATGAGGGCACGCTGCGCGAACGGGTCGAGGATGCGGCTGAGTTGTTCAAGGACGACAAGCTGGTGCAGGATGTGGTCGCCTTTATCGGTGCTGCATCGGACCGCCCCATCCTGATGCCGCGGAACGGCAACGCCTCCGAGTGATGTGGGGCGCGGCACGGCGGTTGTCGATCTTTGCCGGAGCGGGCGACCTGGTGCCCCATGTGGTTCAGGCAGGGTTGGATGCCGGCTACAAGGTCCAGGTGCTGGCGCTGACGCCGCGGCCGGATCTCACGACGGTCAAGGTCGTCGAGGCCAAGCTCGACAATCCGCTCGGCATCATCTGGTCTTTGAAGGTGTTTCGCACCACCCATATTGCGATGGCGGGAGGCATTCACCTGCCCGACAAGGCGCGCGAGGGGCTCATTCGCTTTGCCAGCGGCAATGGCGCCGCCGCAGGAGGTCCGGAGGTTATGCCGGTGGGTGATGCGGAACTGGCGGCGGTCGCCTCGGTGCTCAAGAAAATGACGGGAGCCGATCTGATCGGGGTGCATGAATTGGCGCCTGATTTGCTAGCGCCCGAAGGAAGCATTGCAGGCCCAGCCCTAAGCGAGACGGCGCTAACGGCGGCGAATTATACGCTCGGCATTGCGCGCGCCATCGGCAGCCTCGACATAGGCCAGGCGGTGGTGGTAACCGGTCGGCGAGTGATTGCCGTGGAGGATATCGAGGGGACGGACGCGCTGATTGCCCGGGTCGGCGGGCTGCGGCGGGCAGGTCTGGCGGGTGATGGCGGGCTCGATCTGGTTCTGGCCAAGGCAATGAAGCCCCAGCAGCCGGCTTTCGCCGATCTCCCGGCGATCGGGCCGGCAACGGTGGCGCATTGCGCTGCCGCTGGCATTGGGGTGATTGCGGTGGAAGCGGGCCGCAGTCTGGTGCTCCAGCGCCAATCGCTGAATGAGGCCGCCACGCGCCACGGCATCAGTGTTGTTGGCGTGAAGCTTGCCGATGCCTAGGGCACTTAAGCTCTTTGTGCTGGCCGGCGAGCCGTCGGGCGACCGGATTGCCGCTGATCTGGTGCAGCGTTTGCGAGCCCGGGTATCGGTAGAACTGCTCGGGGTCGGCGGCGACGAGTTGGCAGCACAGGGCCTGCGCTCGTTGTTCCCGATGAGCGATCTGGCCGTAATGGGCATAACCGATGTGCTCCGGCGCCTGCCTTTGCTGTTGTGGCGGGTGGAGCAGACCGCGCGCGCCATCCGCGCAGCCGCGCCGGACATCGCGGTGCTGGTGGATGCGCAGGACTTTTCTGCCCTGGTGGCGCGGCGACTGCACCGCATGGGGTACCGCAAACCGCTGGTGCTTTATGTTGCACCTTCGGTTTGGGCCCGCGCGCCCCAACGGGCGCAAAAGCTGCGGCCTTTGTTCAGTGAAGTGCTGGCGGTATTGCCGTTTGAGCCCGACGTGATGATCAAGCTGGGCGGTCCACCAACCACCTATGTGGGGCATCCCGCACTCGCGGAAGCGGCCCCGGTGATGATGGCGCCGGAGCGCGGCGAACTCCTCCTTCTGCCCGGCAGCCGCGAAGGTGAATTGCGCCGCCATCTTCCCCTATTCAAAACCGTCGTCGCGCAATTGTCGCAGCATCCGGCAGTGACGGGGATAACCATTCCGACGCTCCCCGCCTTGCAACAGCGGCTTGCCGATGAAGTGGCGAGCTGGCCGGTGCCCGTCGCAATTGCTGCCGAGCGGGCCGAAAGGCCGGAGCTATATCGTGGCGCCGTGCTGGCCTTGTCGGTCGCTGGCACGGCGACGCTGGAACTCGCCCTGGCGGGCGTGCCGATGGTGGTCACCTATGTCATGGACAGCCACCAGGCGCGGGTGTTCGGCAAGCTCGGCCAGCCCATGGTGGCGCTGCCCAATATCATCATGGGACGGCCCATGCTGGATGAACTGGTGATGCGCGAGCCAGACGCAGATGTTCTGGTGAAGCGTGCCCGAGCCCTGCTCGACAGCAAAGAAGCCCGCCAGCGCCAGCAACTGGGTTTTGGCGAGCTTTACAAGCTGATGGCCGAGGGCCTTCCCGGCACGTCACGCCAAGACCCGGCTGACCGGATCCTGGCGCATCTCACCGCCAATCAGCGGCTTTCGATGGACATGTAATCGCGCATGGGGGCTCCATCATAGAGCTGGCGCGGACGGCCGATCTTCTTCTGAGGATCGGCGATCATTTCCTTCCACTGCGCAATCCAGCCGACGGTACGCGCAACCGCGAAGAGGGCGGTGAACATGGAGGTGGGGAAGCCGATCGCGTCAAGGATGACGCCCGAATAGAAGTCCACATTCGGGTAGAGCTTGCGCTCGACGAAATAGGAGTCCTCCAGGGCGATGCGCTCTAGTTCCTGGGCGACCTGCAATGTGGGGTTGTTCTCGACCCCTAGAATGTCGAGCACCCGCTTGGCGGTGGCCTGCATCACCGTCGCCCGGGGATCGAAGTTCTTGTAGACGCGGTGACCGAAGCCCATCATGCGGAAGGGATCGTTCTTGTCCTTGGCGCGGGCGATGTATTCGGGAATGCGATCTACCGTGCCGATCTCGCGCAGCATGTTGAGCGCCGCTTCATTGGCGCCGCCGTGAGCTGGACCCCAAAGGCAAGCCACGCCCGCCGCGATGCAGGCGAACGGGTTGGCATCGGACGAGCCGGACAGGCGCACAGTCGAGGTCGAGGCGTTCTGCTCATGATCGGCGTGCAGGGTAAAGATCAGGTCCATCGCCCGGGCGATTTCAGGATCGACCTTGTACTGCTCGGCCGGCACCGAGAAGCACATGTGGAGAAAATTGGACGCGTAATCGAGATCGTTGCGCGGATAAACGAAGGGCTGGCCAACCGAATATTTGTAGGCCATCGCCGCAATGGTTGGCATCTTGGCGATCATGCGGATGGAGGCGATCTCGCGCTGCTGCGGATCGTTGATGTCGGTGGAGTCGTGGTAGAAGGCCGCCATGGCGCCGACCACGCCGGTCATGATGGCCATCGGATGCGCATCGCGCCGGAAGCCGCGATAGAAATAGTGCATCTGCTCGTGCACCATGGTGTGGCGCGTCACCACATCCTCGAACTGGGCGAGTTCGCTCTTGCTGGGCAGTTCGCCATAGAGGAGGAGGTAACAGACTTCCAGATAATTGCTCTTGGCCGCGAGCTGGTCGATCGGGTAGCCGCGATAAAGCAGTTCGCCCTTGTCACCATCGATGAAGGTGATGGCGCTGTCGCAGGCTGCCGTGGAGGTGAAGCCCGGATCATAGGTGAACATGCCCGTCTTGGCATAAAGCGATCGAATATCGATCACGTCCGGCCCCACGGATCCCGACAACACCGGGAACTCGAAAGTCCGCTCCCCGATAGTGAGCTTGGCGACTGGATCGGTCATTTAACTCTCCTCCATGGCCCGCGACCTGGAGTGCAGGGAGCACCACAGATGGGCTGGCAATTACTTGTTCAGCTGTGTTGTGGGGTAGCAGTTCGCCCCCGCCCCCGCAACTAAAGGTAAGGAGCACTTACCCTATGTCTTGATATCCCTAGGCTGTCTGATCGTTCAACCGGGCCATTGTTTCGGCGCGACCGATCAACACCATGACCTCGAAGATTCCGGGGGACACGGTGCGGCCGGTCAAGGCGGCGCGAAGCGGCTGCGCGAGCTTGCCGAGCTTGAGACCCTTAGCTTCAGCAAGGGTCCGCATAGCCGTGTCGATGGCAGGCACGCTCCACTCGATGATTCCCTCCAGCGTCGTGGCCATATCGGCCAAAACCGTGCGGGCTTCGGGGGTCAGCAGCGCCGTGGCGGCGGCATCGATGGTGAGCGGGCGGGTGGCATAGATGAATTGGGCCAGATCGATGAGCTCGAGCACGGTCTTGGCCCGTGGCTGCAGTTCGGGAAGCGCGGCAAGCACCGTGTCCTTGTTGCCGGTCAGCCCAGCAAGGTCGACCTCCCGCCCCACTTCGCGGGCGGTTGCGACCATGATGTCGTAGAGATAAGCGGGCGCGGCCTCGCGAATGTAGTGGCCGTTGATGTTCTCGAGCTTGACGAAGTCGAAGCGCGCCGCCCCCTTGTTGAGCCCTTCAAGGCTGAACCACTCCACCATCTGCTGGGTGGAGAAGATTTCGTCGTCCTCATGGCTCCAGCCAAGCCGTGCCAGATAATTGCGCAAGGCTTCGGGCAGATAACCCATCTGCCGGTAGGCTTCCACGCCCAGTGCGCCGTGGCGCTTGGAAAGCTTGGCGCCGTCCGGGCCATGGATCAGCGGGATATGGGCCATGTCGGGCACGGTCCAGCCCATGGCATTATAGATGATGATCTGCCGGGCGGCATTGGTCAGGTGATCGTCGCCGCGGATGATGTGGGTCACGCCCATGTCGTGATCGTCAACCACCACGGCATGCATGTAGGTGGGCGTTCCGTCCGAGCGCAGGATGATGAAGTCATCCAGGTTCTCGGTCTTGAACACGACCTTGCCCTGGACATGGTCATTGACCACGATGTCTCCCGAAAGCGGCGCCTTTATGCGTACCACCGGAGCGATGCCTTCAGGGGCTTGGCTTGGGTCCCGGTCGCGCCAGTAACCGTTGTAGCGCGGCGGCTTGCCGGCGGCGCGGGCTTCCTCGCGCATCTGGTCGAGCTCGGCAGGCGAGCAATAGCACAGATAGGCATGGCCCTTGGCCACCAACTCATGGGCAATCTCGGCGTGCCGGCTGGCACGGCCGAACTGCGAGATGGCATCGCCGTCCCAATGCAGCCCCAGCCAGGACAAGCCCTCCTTGATGGCCTGCACGGCCGGCTCGGTGGAGCGTTCGCGGTCGGTGTCCTCGATGCGCAGCAGCATGGTGCCGCCGTGCTTGCGGGCAAAGGCCCAGTTGAACAGCGCCGTGCGCGCGCCACCGATATGGAGGAAGCCGGTGGGGGAAGGCGCGAAGCGGGTAACGACTTTAGACATGGATACCGGAACGGTTGGACTAGGTTTGGTGCCGTGTGTAGCATAGGGCACCACGAGCGCAAGTAGAGGGGTCGCCGGGGTGCAGGGCACGGGGGCGCTGGAGCAGACAAGGGAGCTTGCGCCGGTGCCGGCGCAGCGTCATCAATTGCTTCGCGCACCCTCCAGCCGGTCGGACCGCCGCCTGCGGCGCCCGCAGCTGGGTCAGGCCGTTGCCGAAGCGCTGGCGACACGACGGGTGTTCGTGTTGCTGCCATTTGCAGGGATCGGGGGGCTCGTCAGCTATGCCGGCTTGCCGTTCGAGCCTGCGGGGTGGGCGCTCGTTGCCATTGGCGTGGCGCTTATGCTGGCCGTTGCGCTGAGCCTGCGCAATCTGGCGGCCTTGCGCGTGGTGGTGCTGCTTGCCGCCTTCTGGGGCGGTTTTTGCCTGCTCGCGGTTCACGGTGCGCTGGGCGGATCGGATATGCTGCGCTATCCGCTTTTTGGCGAGTACCAGGGGGTGGTGGACGAGATCCTGTCGGCAACGGCAGAGGAGCGCCGCATCGTGGTTTCCAACCTGCGGCCGGTGGGCGATGCCGTGGCGGTGCCGATCAACAAGGCCCGGCTGCTGATCCCGCCGGAGCCGCCATTACGGCCGGGCGACACCATTGAGGGCAAGCTGCGACTGGCGCCGGTACCGGGCCCCATACTGCCGGGTGCTTTTGATGGACAGTTTCACGCCTTTTTTGCCGGCATTGGCGCCTATGGCAATGCCACGGGTGCGGTGACCCGCATCGCCGAAGCGAGCGGGTTTGATCTGGGCCGATCGGTCGAGGACTTGCGCCGCAACATTGGTGTCCGGCTTGACAGCCAGCTTGAAGGCGCTGCGGCGGCCATCGCACGAGCCATGGTGGTGGGCGACCAAAGCACGATCTCCGACGAGACCCGCGAGGTGATGGCGGCTTCAGGGCTGGCGCATATCTACTCCATTTCGGGGCTTCATCTTTCGATTGTGGCGGGCGGGGTGTTCTGGCTGGTGCGGCTGGCGCTGGCGAGCCTTCCAGGATTTGCGGTGGGCTGGCCGGTCAAGAAACTGGCCGCCGTGACGGGAATTGCCGCCGCCTTCAGTTATCTGCTGCTGGCCGGTGGGCTGGCCAATGTGCCCGCCTTGCGGTCCACGATCATGCTGGCGCTGATCTTTGGCGCGGTGCTGGCCGGCCGGCGGGCGCTCACCATGCGCAATGTGGCGATTGCGGCGCTGGCCGTGATTGTTCTGGATCCCGCCAGTGTGTTCCGGGCCAGTTTCCAGCTGTCCTTTGCGGCGGTGGTGGCCTTGATCGGCATCTATGAATTGCCGCGGCGCGGCCCCACCGTGCACCGGGCCGGGATTGGCAAGCTTGTTGCTGGTGTGGGTACGGCGGCGCTGACTAGCTTCATCGCCGGAACCGCTACGCTGTTGTTTTCGGCCTACCACTTCCAGCAGACGGCGCCGCTGGGCGTGATCGGCAATGTGCTGGTGCTGCCTGTGGTGAGCCTCCTCATCATGCCCTTCGGGTTGCTCGCTGTCGTGCTGATGCCGCTGGGGGTGGAAGCGCCCTTTGTGGCGGTGATGGGATGGGGAATCGAGCGCATGGTGGACGGGGCCAGCCTGGTTGCCGGCTGGAGCGAGGGACTGACCGGAAACCCGCTGTTGACGGCGACCTCGCTGCTGATTGGGCTGGTTGGGCTGGCCTGGTTTGCGTTTCTTTCCAATTGGTGGCGCCTAGCTGGCCCAATGGCAGCACTGCCGCTGATCCTGCTGTTCGGCCTTGACCAGCGGCCGGACGTGCTGATTGCCGACAGCACACAGGCCGTGGCCGTGCGCACCGAGAATGGCATGGGGCTGCTGGCGGGGCGGGCCGAGAGTTTTGCGGTGGAAGTCTGGGGCGAGCACTATCAGGAAGCGATTGCCCCCGACCTCGCCGAGGGGCGCTGCGACAGCCTGGGCTGCGTTGTTGCAACGAAGCGATATTCAGTTGCCGTGGTCCGCGACGCCGCCGCCTTTGACGAAGATTGCGCCCGCCATGACCTGGTGGTCACGCGCTTGCGGGCGCCGCAGGCCTGCCGGGCCCAGGCCCAGGTTATCGACCGGGACGACCTGGCGGCAGGGGGTGTACACTGGTTGCGCTGGAACGCTTCGGACCGACGCTTTGATGTGCGTCCGGCCGTGCTTAATCTCACCCGGCCGTGGCGAGCCGGGCTACCGTGACCCCCGCCGCCGGGATTTCGGCGGAGCCGAGCACATAGGCGGTTTCGTCATCGGCAAGGGCCAACACCGTGTCCTTGCTGCCATAATTGACGTAGACGCGCATGCCGTCGCGCACCCGGCAGCGGACGCCGGCGGGAAGCGCGATCCTTGGCAGGCCAGCTTCCATGATGAGGTAATCGACGATGCGCTGGATCAGCGCCCGGTTGCCGCTGGCCGCCTGGTAGAAGAGCTTGCCCTGGGAGACCAGCACCGGCCAATCGTCCTCGTCTTCCATGATCACCTCGGCGCCGGTTTCAAGCCGTTCGCGCCAATGGCGCACGGCGCCGCCGCCCTTGACCGGCACCTCGATGCTGGGGTCGACAGTGTCGACGCGCATGACCTTGGCGTTCAGAATATTGGGCGACAGGTCGGGCGCAAGTTGGGCCGGGAAGCTGAAATCGGGCGTCTTGGAGCCGGTGCGCGGGCCGATCAGCAGGTGCCCTTCGTGCTCGGCAACGGCTTGGCGCAGGGCATCGGACCAGGTGAACAAGGCCGGGATCGCAACGATGCTGTAGCCGGCAAAGCTTGACGTGCTGGGGGGCAGGATATCCACATCGATGCCGTGCTTGCGAAAGGCCGCATAGACAGCACGGACCTGTGCACCGTGGCTGAAGCCTTTGGCCTGGGGCAGGATCTGCCAGGCCCATTCGCTTTCGTAGTCGTAGACCAGCGCTACCTTGCCCCTGGCTGTCACACCGGCCATGCCCGTCTGCCGCAGTTCCTGGGCAACCTGGCTGGCTTCGTGATAAGCGGGCGCGGGTTCGCTGTCGGGTCGCAGCAGGCCCGCATGCATCTGTTCCTGCCCGAACGGGGCCTGGCGCCAGCGGAAGTAGGAAACCACCTCGGCGCCATGGGCGAAGGCCTCCCAGGCCCAGAGCCGGGCCATGCCGGGCAAGGGGTCGGGGTTGAAATCGGCCCAGTTCACCGGCCCGGGTTGCTGCTCCATGACCCACCAGCGGCCATGGCCGACGCTGCGGTAGAGATCGTGGTGGAAGGCCTGGTAGTCGGGTTCTCCCTGGCGCAGATATTGCAGCTTGATGTCATCGCTCTCGTCGCTACGTGCGAGATGGCCGAGCGGGTAGGCATCCCAGCTGGCGACATCGAGGGTTTCGGCCACCTTGAAGTGGTCAAAGTCGGTGTAGCGACCCATGAAATTGTGGATCACCGGCAGGTCGGGCCGTGCCGCCTTGAGGATATCGAACTGCAATGCGTTGAAGGCCGCCACCTGGTCGGACGAATAACGGCGGAAATCGAGCTCATGGGCGGGGGCCGCTTCGCAGACCAGGAGATTGGGCAGCTCGATCTGATCGAAGCGGCTGTATTCCATGGACCAGAAGACATTGCCCCATGCCTGGTTGAGGGCGTCGATGGTGTTGTATTTCCGTTCCAGCCAGAGGCGGAAGCCCGCCAATGCCGCGGGGGAATAGGAGTAGGAGGTGTCGTGGCAGCCATATTCGTTGTCGGTCTGCCAGGCGGCGAGTGCCGGGTGCTGGCCAACGGCGTCGGCCAGCAGCTGCACGATGCGCCGGCACTCCTCCCGATAGCCAAGATGGGAGAAGTCATAGTGCCGGCGCGAGCCGAAGCCGCGGCGGCGCCCCTGCGCATCGACCGCCAGCATGTCGGGATGCTTGTCAACCATCCAGCGGGGGGGCGTTGCCGTGGGGGTGCCGAACACCACTTTGAGCCCATGCGCGGCGAGGGCATCCATGGCGCGGATGATCCAGTCCAAGCGCAGATCGCCCGGGGATGGCTCAAGCCGCGACCAGGCAAACTCGCCGATGCGCACATAGCGGATGCCCACCTCCGCCATGCGCGCGGCATCGTGCGCCCACCAATCCTCAGGCCAATGTTCCGGGTAGTAACAAACGCCGAGGGCAGGGATCATGAGAACCTAGAGGGTGATACGGGCTTCAGGAAGGCCAGGAACATCGAGCCGGATGGCAAAGATGCCGCCGGCCACCTTTTCTGCCGCCAGCTGCTCGGGGCTGAGCGTTTTGGCGGCGGTGGTGATGAAGAGGGTCTTGAGATCAGGACCGCCGAAAGCGGGGCAGGTCACCTGGGAGACCGGCACTTCGACGACCCGGTCAACCGAGCCATCCGGAGCATGGCGCACCACGCAGCTGCCGCCCCACCTGGCGCTCCAGAGATAGCCCTCGCTGTCGACTACCGCGCCATCGGGATAGCCCGGACCTTCCGAAACATCGGCGAATACCGACCAGTCACCGACCGGCAGGCCGGTGGCGGGATCGGTCTCGACCTTGAGGATCTGCTGGGTGGGAGTGTCGGCCCAGTAAGCGGTGCGACCATCGCGGGTGAAGCAGGTGGCATTGGGGATCGAGGCGTTGGAGCGCAGCACGCTGAGCTTGCCGGCGCGGTAGTGGTAGAGCGTGCCGCCCCGCGCATCCTCGTTTTTGGGCATGGTGCCGATCCAGAAGGCGCCCGATGGGTGCACGCGGCTGTCATTGCCGCGAGTGGCAGCGTTGTCGGCCTCGATGGGGACGATGAGGCTTTGTTCGCTCGTTTGCAGGTTGAAGCGCTTGAGCCCGGTTTCGGTCACAAGGGCGAGGTTGTCCGCGTCGATGATGGCGGCCGCGGCGACGTTCTCGCCAAAGCTCCAGCTGCCTTCAATGTCCCCGGTGGCCGAGGCGGCGAAGAGCTTTTGGTTGTTGATATCGAAAAAGAAGAGCTGCTGGCGATCAGGGTGCCAGAAGGGGCCTTCGCCCAAGGCACATTTGCTGTCGATCAACAGTTCGGCGGTTTGGGTCACGGCGTCATCCCTCGATCATAGGCTGCTACGGCCTGCGCAGCGCGCTGGCTCACTTCGGCGGCGGTGCTGCCGGGTTTGTACAAAAAGGTGCCCAGGCCGAACCCGACGCAGCCCGCGGCAAAGTATTCGCCGAAATTGTCGGGGTTGGCGCCGCCCACCGCATAAAGCGGCAGCTCGGGCGGCAGCACCGCCTTCATTGCCTTGATGCCGCGCGGCCCCAAAACTTCGGCCGGGAAGAACTTGAGGCCAGTGGCGCCCGCCTTGATCGCTTTGAACGCATCGCTGGGCGTAAACACACCGGGATAGGAGCCGAGCTGAATGCGCACGGTTTCTTCAATAACCGATCGGTTAGTGTCCGGTGATACGATAAATGTGCCGCCGGCGTCAGCGACCGCCCAGACCTGCTTCTTGGTCAGGACGGTTCCGGCGCCGATCATCGCCGCATCGCCAAGCGCCTCCGAGGCAAGGGTGATGCTGGCCAGGGCATCGGGCGAGTTCAGCGGCACTTCGATCATGGTGATCCCGGCCGCGATCAGGGCGTGACAGACATCCAGTGTTTCGGGCGGGGTGATGCCGCGCAGGATCGCAATCAGGTGGCGATGGCTCATGGGGTTCTCCGATCAGGCGATAAAGTTGCGCGCAGCCTTAAGGCCCGCCAGCACCACTTCGGTTCCATCCACCGGCTCGCCTTGCGCACCGATCATGCCAAGCACCTGGGCATAAAGGGCGCATAGCGCTGGCGAGCCGATCAGCGGCACGGTTTGATTGCCGATCCGGGCGCGGCGGCTGCCGATCTCGGTGCCGATCAGCAGACCCGACAGATAACCTTCGCACCAATCGGGCTCCCGGCCCGACAGGAGCGAACTGGCACGCACGGCGAAGAGTTCGCTGGTCAGCTGCTCCGGCCGATCGAGCCCGATCTGTGCTCCGGCCGCAAAACCCTCGTCGCGACCTGCCCCTCCCGTGGCACCAACCAGGGAATGGCGCAGCACCGACTGAGTGCGCAGCAACTCAAACAGCTCGCCGGTCATGGCCGTGGAGAAATGCTCGATGCGGGTGCCGTTCATATCGGCCCATTTGGAATGCGTGCCGGGCATGCAGACGACGCCGGCAAAGCCGGGGCGCAGCGCGGCCAGGCCAAGCAGCTGGGTTTCTTCACCCCGCATGACGTTGTCACCGCCAGACTTTTGGCAAACGCCGGGGAGGATGGCCGCGGTGAGATGCCCGTCGGGCAGGGGTGGACGCACGGCCCCATCGATCAAGCCGCGCAGATCGGTAGGTGCTTCGAGGTAGGGAGCCTCACACCAGCCCTGGCGGGCGCCGGCCATGCCGCAAACCAGCACATCCAGCGAACCGCCGCGGTTGCTGCCCAGACCCCGGAGCAAAGCCTGGAGCACGCCGGGATACTCATCGCGCGTCAGCTTGCCCATGCCCTGGTCGGAAGAACGCGACAGCACCACGGCACCGTCCGGAGCCAGGCCCCAGGCACGCAGGTTGGACGTGCCCCAATCAACGCCGACCCACTCAACAAACTCAGTCACGCCCATTCCCCCTCGTGTTGCGCCCCTCGCAACGGCTCAAGCCTAATTGTTGCGCCGCCTCCCGCCTAGCCGATTCGGCGGCTGGGTGAAGTCAGTGACCCCGCTCGGCGACAAATTCCCGCCAGAATGGCATTCAAACTTGCCACTAACATGCTAGAACCGCTGCAAACAGCAGCGTGTTTTCGCCATGGCGCGAACCATTGAGGAATACGGACATGACGGCAGATAACGGCTTCTCCTTCCCTGACGGGCAGGACAGCGCGCCCAAGAAGCTGCGCTCGCGCGCCTGGTTCGACAATCCCGAGAACCCCGACATGACCGCGCTTTACCTCGAGCGCTACATGAACTTCGGCGTATCGCGCGAAGAGCTGCAGTCCAACAAGCCCATTATCGGCATTGCCCAGACCGGCTCGGACCTCAGCCCCTGCAACCGCCACCATATCGTGCTGGCCGAGCGCGTGCGCGAAGGCATCCGGGAAGCGGGCGGCATTGCCATCGAGTTTCCGGTGCACCCGATCCAGGAAACGGGCAAGCGCCCGACGGCCGGCCTCGATCGCAACCTGGCCTATCTCGGGCTCGTGGAAGTGCTTTATGGCTATCCGCTGGACGGCGTGGTGCTGACCATCGGTTGCGACAAGACCACGCCCGCCATGCTGATGGGCGCCGCGACGGTCAATATTCCGGCGATCGCATTGTCGGTCGGGCCGATGCTCAATGGTTGGCACAAGGGCGAGCGCACCGGCTCGGGCACCATTGTGTGGAAGGCGCGTCAGATGATGGCCGCGGGCGAGATCGACTATGCGCAGTTCATCGAACTCGTCGCATCCTCGGCACCTTCGACGGGCTATTGCAACACCATGGGCACGGCGACGACCATGAACTCGCTGGCCGAGTCGCTGGGCATGCAGTTGCCGGGCTCGGCGGCGATCCCAGCGCCGTATCGCGATCGCCAGGAAATGGCGTATCGCACGGGCAAGCGCATCGTCGACATGGTGCATGAGGACCTCAAGCCCTCCGACATCCTGACCAAGGATAATTTCATCAACACCATCGTGGTCAATTCCGCGATTGGCGGCTCGACCAATGCGCCGATCCATATCCAGGCTATTGCCAAGCATATCGGGGTGGAGCTCGAGCTGCAGGACTTCCAGACCTATGGGCACAAGGTGCCGCTGCTGGTGAACCTGCAGCCGGCGGGCGAGTATCTGGGCGAGGATTACTACCATGCCGGCGGCGTGCCAGCCGTGGTGAACGAGCTGATGAAGCAGGGGCTCATTCGCGAGAACGCCCCCACCGTCAACGGCAAGACCATTGGCGAGAACTGCCGCAATACGCCCATCCAGGACGAAAAGGTGATCCGTCCCTTCGAGCAGCCGCTCAAGGAAGAGGCCGGGTTCCTGGTGCTGCGCGGGAACCTGTTTGACAACGCCATCATGAAGACCAGCGTGATCTCGCCCGAGTTCCGCGAGCGCTACCTGGCCAATCCCGAGCATCCCGGCATGTTCGAGGGAAAGGCCGTGGTGTTCGACGGACCCGAGGATTATCACCACCGCATCGACGATCCGTCGCTCGATATCGACGAGCACACGCTGCTGTTCATGCGTGGCGCCGGTCCGATCGGCTATCCCGGCGCAGCCGAGGTGGTCAATATGCGGCCGCCCGATTACCTCATCAAGAAGGGTATCCACGCGCTGGCTTGTATCGGTGACGGGCGGCAATCGGGTACGTCGGGTTCGCCCTCGATCCTCAACGCTTCCCCGGAAGCCGCCGCTGGCGGCAACCTCGCGATTCTGCGCACTGGCGATCGTGTGCGGATCGATCTCAACAACGGCACGGCCGATATCCTGATCTCGGATGCGGAGATCGCGACACGGCGGCAGGAGCTGGCGGAAGCGGGCGGGTATAAATATCCCAAGCATCAGACGCCGTGGCAGGAGATCCAGCGCGGACTGGTGGACCAGCTTGGCAATGGCGCAGTGCTCAAGCCGGCGGTGGCGTATCAGCGGATCGCCCAGACCCACGGCGTGCCGCGCGACAATCACTAAGGCCACCCAGGATCCCCGCTTCGGCGGGGATCTTTTTTGTGGCGCTATCGGCATGGATAGGCGCCGGTCGGCGATGAGCCTCCGGATAGAGCGGCGCTGGCGAGGCTTTGCCTCAAGAAACGTTGCGCAATAACGGAAGCTCCGCCTCGCCAGCGACCGGGTGCCGATGCCCGCGCCGACCTGCGGCGCATGCCAGATTCCGCGCGCGAAACACTAGGCCTTGATGCGCGCAGCTGCCTGCGCACACCAGAACCCCGATGGCCAGTGCAGCTGCCACCAGCGGCGTTTCGCCCAAGACCACCGGACGATAGAGGTCCACGGCTTTTGCGGGCACCGGCCGGATCGCGGCGACCCGCGAACCCCCAGTCTCCACCCACCAACCACTCGTCATGATCTCGCTTGGGTGCGTGGATGGAGAGAGATTAGCCCCAAGCGGCGGGGCAGGGGATAAGTTCGAAATCCGACGCGGAATCGGTCCTGCAGAGCCTGGGTGGCTGAAACTTGCGCCGTGATGTGCAGCTCAAGGTTTACGCAGCCTGACCAGCCCTAAGCACCCCGCCCGAGCAGGGATGCGGGGAAGGCGTGCCCGGACCTGAAGCAGACGACCGGTATTTGAAGGAAGCAGGCTGCCGAGGAGGTCGAAGCCCCAACCCGGCCGTCCCTCAAGGTAGAGGGTGTGGCGCAGGGCTCTTGAGTCACTCGGCAAGTTCGAAAAGGTCGCGGCTGGGGGATGTCAGTACTTGCGTAGCAGTCCAACGAGCCGGCCTTGTACCTTGACGCGGTCGGGGGGGAAGATGCGGGTTTCGTAGGCGGGGTTGGCGGCTTCCAGCGCAATGGTGTTGCCCTTGCGGCGAAGGCGCTTGAGCGTGGCTTCTTCGTCGTCCACCAGCGCCACGATGATTTCGCCGGTGCTGGCCACGTCCTGCTTGCGGATCAACACGGTGTCGCCATCGAAAATGCCGGCGTCGATCATCGAATCACCACGTACCTCAAGAGCGTAGTGCTCGCCAGCGCCAAGCATTTCGGGCGGCACTGAGATGGTGTGGGAATGGGTCTGGATGGCCTCGATCGGCGTACCCGCGGCGATGCGGCCCATGACAGGAATTGCAACGGGGCGCACATAATCATCGCTCCAGCCGGAGCGCGGCGGCGGCGCGGCAACGCGCCCCAGATTGCCTTCGATGACGCTGGGTTCAAAGCGCGCCTTGCGGCCGCCCAGGGCGGGGTTCATCGAATCGGGCAGCTTGAGCACCTCCAGGGCGCGCGCCCGATTGGGCAGGCGGCGAATAAAGCCCCGCTCTTCCAGGGCAGTGATCAGCCGGTGAATGCCGGACTTGGAGGCCAGATCCAACGCATCCTTCATTTCGTCGAACGAAGGGGGAATGCCGCTTTCCTTCATCCGCTCATGGATGAACATCAGCAGTTCATGTTGCTTGCGCGTCAGCATCGGGGCCCTTCAATCGCAGAATCGGAACAAAGACTGAACGACCATAGGTGTTCCAGTTATGTTCTGCAATAACGCTCATGTGGACAATCGTAAAATCCTGGCGATTTCTTAAAAACCGTGGATCGGCGTGGCTTGCGCGAAGGCGCCGGCTGGCTGGCCGGGGTCGAACTCGGGCTGAACCAGCAGCATGTCGGCATGGGCCAAGGAGGAGGTGTGGCCGCTATCGGTCTGGCTGATCGGTTGCAGCCCGGGGCCGGCGGGCGAATGCACCAGCTGAGCGCGCATGAAATGGCGGCGGCCGGTGTTGGGCGGGGTTGGCGCCAGGAGCGGCAGGTGCCAGGGCACCGGTTCGGCATAACCCAGCCAGCGACGGAGGGCGGGTTTGATGAACACCGCGGCAGTGACCATGGCGGACACCGGATTGCCCGGCAGGCCGAACACCAGGGTGCGTCCATGGGTGCCAAACATCAGCGGTTTGCCCGGCCGCATATTAATGCGCCAAAAATCAAGCTGCACGCCCGACTCAAGCAGGATTTTCTGGACGATGTCGTGATCGCCGACGGTGGCGCCGCCGGTCGTGACAACGACATCGGGAGCATCGGCAAAGATGGCGGCGAGGCGATCAGCCAGGGCGGCGCGATCATCGGGGGCGATACCGTAATCGCGGATGTCGGTGGCATAGGGGGCAAGCAGCGGCTTGAGCCCGAAGCTGTTGGAAGCGACGATCTGATCGGGCCCAAGCGGGTTCCCGGGAAGCACCAGTTCGTCGCCGGTGGCGAGCAGGGCAATGCGTGGCCGCACCGTGACCGAAAGGGCTGGGCAGTTGGCGGCGGCGGCCACCGCCAGTTGCATGGGGGTGAGCCTGCTGCCGCGGGCGATCAGTTCCTGGCCGCGGCGGAAATCGTCCCCGAGGGGCCGGATGCTGCGGCCAACGGGCGGCTGGGCGGCAAAGCTGATGGCGTTGCCAGCGGCGCTGGCTTCTTCCTGCATGATCACGGCATCGGC
>JAQGKH010000042.1 GCA_028290225.1 Devosia sp.
GAATAGGTCATCACCGCCTTGTTGCGGTAGCGCACCATGACATTCATGGTGTCCTCGATGGAAATGCCATCGCCAAAGACGTTCTGGTCGCGCTGGTAGCCGTCTTCCTTTTCGGCGTCCCAATAGAGACCCTTCTGGGTCGGGTTGCTGGTGAGGTCGATGGCGAACTTGTCGTCCCGGGCGGCCTCGACGCCGGTGGTGCGGGTATAGGGCGCGTACACGCCGCGCTGTTCGGCATTGGCGCGGCCATAGAATTTGAGGTCGCCCATGCCAAACACCGTGTCGGGCTGCGAGCCAAGCCAGAAATTGACGAGGTCGAAATGGTGGGTGGATTTGTGGACCATCAGGCCGCCCGAATTGCGCTTGTCGCGGTGCCAGCGGCGGAAATAATCGGCGCCGTGGCGGGTATCGAGCAGCCATTCGAAATGCACTGAGGTGGGGGTGCCGATGGCGCCCTCGGCGACAAGTTCGCGCAGGGCGGAATTGTGCGGCGCATAGCGGTAGTTGAAGGTGACGCGGACATTGCGGCCGGTGCGTTCCACGGCGTCGAGGATGGCCTGGCACTTTTCGGGATCGGTCGTCATCGGCTTTTCGGTGATGACGTCGCATCCAGCTTCGAGTGCCGCGATGATGTAGTGGTCATGGGTGCGGTCAATGGAGGTGACGATCACCGTGTCGGGCCGGTGCTGCTTGAGCATGGCGCCGAACTCGCCCGCCTTGTAGGTGGGCACGGGCTGGCCGCCCAGCTCGTTCTGGATCACGCCATTGGTGTAGTCCATGCGGACCTGGTTGGTATCGCACAGGGCCACGAGCCGGGAGTGCTCGCGATGGGGTCCAAAGATTGCTCCGTAGAACATGCGGGCGCGACCGCCGGTGCCCACCAGCGCGTAGGTCTTGGCCATAAGGGAAAACTCCGGTCTTGAGGTAATGCGACTGCTTTCGCATCTACCATACAAGATTGGGCTGTGGCACTACTTCTTTTATGATGCCCGGCGCGATATGCACTGGGAAAGCGAGGGGAAGGCAGGCCAAAGCGGGCCGGGCCGGATCGATCCTCCTCGGAGTTCAGCAAAGCAAATGGTGGCTGTTGTGACCGAAATCGGCGAAGAAACCATGGCGCAGCGCGTCGTGGGCGCCTTGCGCGACGAGATCATCACCATGGCGCTCAAGCCCGGTGACGTGATCTCGGAGAGCGATATTGCGGCGCGCTATGGCGTGTCGCGCCAACCGGTACGCGAGGCGTTTATCCGGCTGGCGCAGCTGGGCCTGTTGCTGATCCGCCCCAAGCGCGCCACGGTGGTCAAGAAGATCTCGCCCGATGGGGTACGGCAATCGCGATTCATCCGCGAATCGATCGAAGTGGAGATCGTGCGGCGGGTGGCGGCGCAACCGGGCGCGGAGGCGCAGGGTGAACTGGAGGCGCTGCTGGGGGAGCAGGAAGAAGCTTCGCTGGCCGACGATCACCGGCGCTTCCACGAACTAGACGAGCTGTTTCACCGCACGCTGGCGCGGCTGGCAGGGGTGGAATATGCTTGGCAGCTGATCGACGACCACAAGATGCAGCTGGATCGCGTGCGGTATCTGACCCTGGGGGTGTCATCGAGCCAGCGCGCCATTGCCGAGCACCGGGGGATCATCGCGGCGGTGGTCGCTGCCGACCCGCTGGCGGCGGAAGCGGCCATGCGCTCGCATCTGGCGCGCGCCGAAGTGCTGCTGGCCCAGACCATTGCCGATTTCCCGGAATATTTCGAGGCCGGCTGACGCGATTGGCGGCGCATCACCATACGATGCCCGGAACCGCCGGAGCGGTTGCTCCCTTTCCCCAAGCCGGGTAAGCCGGGGGCGAGCTCAAGGAGAATGGCGATGAAGCAGCGGCGACTGGGCAAGACCGGATACCAGGTTTCGGAAATCGGCCTGGGCTGCTGGCAGCTGGGCGGGGGCTTCGGGCCAGTGGGTGACGAAACCGCCAATGCCATTATGGATGCTGCCGACGCTGCGGGCGTGACCTTCTGGGATACGGCGGATGTGTATGGCGGGGGCTTGAGCGAAAGCCGGATTGGTGCCCATGCCAAGGGCCCGCAAGTGCGGGTGGCGACCAAGCTGGGGCGCGCCGGATCGCTGTTTCCCAACAATTACAGCAAGGAAGGGCTGCGGGCGAGCCTGCAGGGTTCGGCCCAGCGGCTGGGCGTGCCAGTGCTTGACCTGGCGCAGCTGCACTGCGTGCCGACCGAAGTGCTGCGCCATGGCGCGATCTTTGGCTGGATGGACGAACTGCAGGCCGAGGGGCTGGTGCGCCACTGGGGCGCGAGCGTCGAGACCATCGAGGAAGCCATGATCTGCCTCGAACAGCCGGGGCTCGCGACCCTGCAGATCATCTTCAACCTGTTCCGGCAGGATGCGGCGGAAAAGCTGTTGCCCACGGCCGCCGAGCGCGATGTGGGGATCATCGTGCGGCTGCCGCTGGCGAGCGGGCTGCTGTCGGGCAAATTCAGCAAGGACACGCAGTTCGAGGCGAGCGATCATCGCAACTTCAACCGGGACGGGGAAGCCTTCTCGGTCGGCGAGACCTTTTCAGGCATTCCGTTCGAGCGCGGCCTGGCCCTGGTGCAGGAACTCAAGGGGCTGGCGCCCGAAAGCATGCCGATGAGCCAGTTTGCCTTGCGCTGGATCCTGGATCACCCGGAGGTGTCGACCATCATTGCGGGGGTGAGCAAGCCCGAGCAGCTGGCCGACAATGTGGCGGCCAGCGAGCAGCGCAGCCTGTTTCCGGCGCTCAATGCCAAGCTCAAGGAATGGTATGAGAAGGATGTGAAGCCGGAGATCCGTGGCGGGGTGTAACTGGCCCCCGACGTGAGCCGTCACATCGTCGCGCAGCAGGCGCTCTGAAGATGGGCTCAGGGGGGCCGCTCAGACGGATATCGGTGAACCGAACGCGACCCCCACCCCCGCCCTCCCCTCAAGGGGGAGGGAGGCCACAGACCCCACTTTTGGGGACGCGGAGCATCGCAGCTGTTTTGAACTATCAGCTCCTGCCCACCCTCTCTCTTGAAGGGGAGGGAGGCGATAAGCCCCTTGTTTGGGGTTAGTGGAAAATGTTCCGGCGCAGGCGGGGAGGTGAGCTTGGGCCTTGCCCCTAGCGGATCAGGCCTGGGCTGCTTACCTTGGAGCTAACTGTCTCCTGTCCGAGTAATCATGTC
>JAQGKH010000056.1 GCA_028290225.1 Devosia sp.
CTGGCTGGCCCACAACATGCCGCGCGCGCCGCCTTGGAAGCGGAGCATGATATGGACGTTGTCATCGAGCTTCCGGCCCGGAACAAAGGACGTCAGATCGGCTGAAACCGCTTCGGTTTGCAGTCCGGTGACAAAGCGGAGGAGATTGTAGGCATGCGTGCCGATATCGCCGATGGCGCCGCCCGCACCTGAGCGCGCCGGGTCGGTGCGCCATTCGGCCCCCGGAGCATTGCCCGACTGCTCAACGGGTTCGGTCAGCCAATCCTGCGGATATTCCGCCTGCACCACGCGGACGGTGCCCAAGGCGCCGGATTCAACCAGTTCGCGAGCCTGCCGGATCAGGGGCTAACCGGTGGAGTTGTGCGGCAGGAGAAATTTGGCACCATTGGCTGGCTTGATCTCGGCCAGCTTGCGGGCGTCCTCAAGGGTCGCGGTTATGGGCTTGTCGCAGATCACATGAATGCCAGCTTCGAGAAAGGCCTTGGCGGGGGCAAAATGCAGGTGATTGGGGGTAACGATCGAGACCGCCTCGATGCCGTCAGGCCGGGCTGCTTCGGCGCGCGCCATTTCATCAAAGCTCGAATAGATGCGGTCTGGCGCCAGCCCCAGATTGCGGCCTGATTCCTGGGCGACGTCGGGCCGCGAGGACAGCGCGCCGGCCACCAGGTCATAATCTCCGTCGATGCGGGAGGCCACGCGATGCACATAGCCGATAAAGGCTCCCATGCCGCCGCCAACCATGCCCAGGCGAATGCGCCTTGCGCCATTTTCAGCCATGAAATGCCTCCCCTTATTTTTTGACGTTCGCGTTTGGCGGAGGGATATCCCCCAACCCGGCCTCCCCCACAAGGGGGAGGTCAAGTGCGTTCAAGGCCGAGCGAGGCGATATGGGCGCCTCGCAAGTGGCAATCAGGACAAGCCGAGCATCCGGCGATTGGCGGCCTGGTCGGTTCCGGCAGCAGCGAAGTCGTCAAAAGCCCGCTCGGTGACGCGGATGATGTGATTCTTGATGAACTCGGCGCCTTCGCGCGCGCCATCCTCCGGGTGCTTGAGGGCACACTCCCATTCCAGAACGGCCCAGCCGGCGAAATCATACTGCGCCATCTTGGAGAAAATCGAGGCGAAATCGACCTGGCCGTCGCCCAGGGAGCGGAAACGCCCTGCCCGGTTGATCCAGCTCTGATAGCCGCCATAAACGCCTTGGCGCCCGCTGGGATTGAACTCGGCATCCTTGACGTGAAACATGCGGATGCGTTCGTGGTAGATGTCGATGTAATCGAGATAATCGAGCTGCTGCAGCACGAAGTGGCTGGGATCGTAGAGCAAATTGGCGCGGGGATGGTTGTTCACCCGCTTGAGGAACATCTCGTAGGTGACGCCGTCATGCAGATCCTCGCCCGGGTGGATCTCGTAGCAGACATCAACGCCCGCTTCGTCAAAGGCATTGAGAATGGGCGTCCAGCGGCGGGCGAGTTCGTCGAACGCTTCCTCGACAAGACCGGCGGGACGCTGCGGAAATGGATACAGAAAAGGCCAGGCCAGCGCGCCCGAGAAGGTCGCGTGTTCGGTCAGCCCGAGATTTTGCGACGCCTTGGCGGCCCAAAGCAGTTGTTGCACGGCCCATTCCTGGCGCGCCTTGGGGTTGCCGTGCACCGAAGCCGGAGCAAAGCCATCGAGCATAGTGTCATAAACCGGGTGGGCGGCGACCAGATGGCCCTGGAGATGGGTCGAAAGTTCGGTGATTTCGACGCCGTTTGCGCGGGCGATGCCGGCGATTTCATCGGCATAGGTCTTGGAGGTCGCGGCCTGTTCCAGATCGATCATGGCGCCGACACCAGTCGGCACCTGGACGCCCTTGTAGCCCAGCCCCGCCGCCCAGGCGCAAATGCTGCCGAACTCGTTGAATGGCGCGGTGCCGCCGGCGAACTGGGCCAGAAAAATGGCTGGGCCCTTGATGGTACGCATGAATGTCCTCCTGAATGCCGGCTTGTTCCCGGCTCAGCCTGTGCGAGCCCGGGAACGCAGATGCAATCGGCGGCTCGCGGCCGCCGATCCTTGTTGGGGTTACGCTATCGTTGGTGCCGCCGGTGTCAAGCGGAAGCCTTCAGCAATGCCCGGGCTTGCTCCGGCTTCAACGCCTCGGGCCGCTCGCAGGTGGTCGCCAGCGTCAGCACCTGCCCGCTTTCACCCGCCTTGAGCAGCGAGGTCATCACCTCAACGGCATGGAGCGCGACATCAAGGCCGCAGCGGGCACGGTAGCCCCCATCGATGGAGGCCATCATGTCAGCCAGGCCCGCGGTGCGGTAATTGGCGCGCGGGGTGGGCTTGTCCTCGTCCTGGTTGTTCTTGCCGAAGGGGTGATCCCAGGGCGTGACAATGGTCTTGGTGCCTTCGATGTCGGTAGTGACGAGTTCGCCGCCAAAGAAGTTGGGATCGGGCACATAGATGGTCCCTTCGGTGCCATAGAGCTCGATATTGTGGTGGCCATGGCTGGCCACGTCCCAGCTGGCGCCGATGGTGACGATCGCGCCGTTGTGGAACTCCAGCACGCCATGAACGGTGGTGGGCGTGCCGACCTTGACCTTGGTGCCCTGGTAAGGACCGGGCGCGGTGACCTCGCGCTCGGTGCGCGCCATGTTGGTGAAGGCGGAAACGCGCTTGACCGGCCCGATCAGGTGAATGAGATCGGTGACGTAATAGGGCCCCACATCCAGAACCGGGCCGGCGCCGACCTGAAAAAAGAAGTTAGGGTTGGGATGCCAGTGCTCCATGCCGCGGCTCATTACATGGGTGGTGCCGCTCATGATCTTGCCGAGCGCACCGGAGTCGATGATATCGCGTGCCTGCTGATGCGCACCGCCCAGGAAGGTGTCGGGGGCGCTGCCGACCTTTAGGCCCCGCTCATCGGCCGCCTTCTTGAGCGCCATGCCTTCTTCAAGCGAGAGTACGAACGGCTTTTCGGAGTAAGCGTGCTTGCCGGCCGAAACGATGTCCATGGACACTGAATAATGGGTGGCCGGGATGGTAAGGTTGACGATCACGTCGAGCTCGCTGTTCTTGAG
>JAQGKH010000072.1 GCA_028290225.1 Devosia sp.
ACCGTTGGTTTCGCCGGCAAACTGAGCACCGCCCTGAACACCAACATAAAAGCCGGACCAGTCAAAGCCAGCTGGTGCGGCCTCGTAGATGGGCTGGGGAACGGTCGGGATGATCAGGTCAGCAGCAGAAGCTGCACTGGCTCCCAGAGCGATAACAACGGGGAGGAGGGCGAGGGACTTCATATGCATAGGATGCTCCTGAAACTAACTACGTCTAACAATGCCACATCAATGGCGATGGATGCAAAAAGTTTTGCAAGCGCTTGCTGCATCAGCCCTTTTGTTGCAAACCGATCACAGCTCAGCTGCGCGCTGCGGCGTCCCGCCGCGCATCGGCCGGTGCCGAAAGGCGCTCCATGCCCCGGGGGCTGAAAAGCCGCCACATGATGTTGCGGACCGCCAGGTCGATGCCTTGCGCGGTATAAAAGCTGCCATTGACCTGACAGCGGTCAGCCATGACCTTTTCAAATGCAGTCACGGTTTCCGCACTGGGCGGCACCGGGTTGGCCCAGAACTGGTCGAGCGTACCGGAGGAAACCAGGCCGGGAAGATTGTAGACCGCCTCGGCCAATGCCAAGGTCGGCTTTCTTTGGTGCAGCGCGGTCAGGCCGGTCGTGCTGTTGACCACCACCACGCCCTTGCATGCCCCGATAAGCGTGGGCAGGTGGCCACCATCAAGCACCCGAACCCTGCCGCTCAATCCGTGGTGTGACGCCAGCGCTGCAACCTGCCGCGATCGATCCACCAGGCCATTATCCAAGGGATGCACCTTGATCACCAGCTCATATCCACCCGGTGCATGAGCCCTGAAGGAGGCCATGACCAGGTTCATGACCTCAGCCATGTCGTCAAAGGGTGAGCGATGGCGAATCTGGTAGTCGCTGTCCAGTTGCAGCGGCAACAGGAAGAAGGGCCGGTTTTGCCCGACAAGATCATCCTGCACCCGTTGCGCCTGGCGCCGCAATCGCCCGCGGCCAAGGGCGCGGCGCACCCAGCCCACCCCTTCAATCAAGGGGTGCTTGGGGCGATGGCGCACATAGAACGGCGAGGCCAGGCCCAGGAGCGTGTTGACGCCCTGATAGGCGAAATTCCACAGCGCCAGTCGCGCAAATCCTCCGCCGACGCGCCGGTGATCGGCGGGCGAGGGCAGCCCGACCGACAAGCGGGGCAAATTGCCTTTTCCCAATCCCCGGCGCCAATGCGGATCGCTTTCCATGGTGATCCAGTCGGGACGCAAATAGCCTTCATCGAAGGCGTGCACGGCTATGCCGCAGCGCCTGGCCAAGACACAGGCAATGCGGTGGTATGGGCGGCGGTCGCCGAACAGGACGATGTCGGTGATGCGATGGCGTTGCAGGTAAGCGGTCAGGAAACCGCGCCAATCGGCCAGCCGTCCCCAGTAAAAGTCAGCGCCAGTTCGGGGCCAGAACAGCACGTCCCCCATGCAGAAGTTGATCCGATGAACCGCAGAGCCGTGCTGCTCCAATGCCTGCCCGAGCTTGAAGAAAAGGGGGGAAGGCAGGCTCTGCAGGAATAAGAACCGCCGTTCAGCAGGTCGCTGTGATGAACGATCCAGCAATGCGGAGGCCTCTGCTTTGATTGGCTGGGGCCCACCCCCTAGCATAACGTTTGGGCCAAGTCCCGACCCGGGTTCCTCCTGAGCCACGGGAATATCGCGGCATTTGGCCTCTGGAAACGGTACCGCGCTGCCGCATTGCTGCCGCAGGTGGCTTCTTGTCAGCGAGGATCAGCATGGCATGATCCATGGCGCAAAACGGTCGGCTGCGTGCATGGGCCAGGGCATCGGGGCCAGAATGAAATTGTAGCGCGGCACCTCGCCGCGCTCGCGCGCGAAGTCGAATCGCAGGGCTCCCGACTGGCATTGATGGCGCCTGCCCTCCTCAAGAGCGCTGTTCATCGAGGCCGGCAGTGACCAGCCCAGCTGTCCTAGGATGGGGACAATCAAAAGCCTGAACGACTCGAGGTCGCTTTTCTCATTGCCGGCACTGCTGTTGAGTTTGAAGCGGGCGGTGCGCACGTCACCCTCCTGCCCCCGGATCAGCACGAAGACCTTGGGCGTTTCGAACGCACAGCTTTCCGTTTCGCTGGTTTCCCTTCCCGCCTCGTCCAGCGTGACCTGCACGGCCCGGCAGAACGCCTCCAGCTTCCCGAGGTCGGGCAATAATGCCGATGGCGGCACTGGCGCAGTTGCAACGAGGTTTTCGGGCAGCAGCCTCGGGGGGCTCAATTGCGCCCGCGCCGGTGGGGCCAGGATGAACAGCAGCAGCCCTGTGATAAGCAAGCAGGCGAGCCGTGAGTGCAAGCGCATCTCAGCGCGCCGGCAATGCCGTTAGTGAGGTGCTGTTGCCCTTTTCATCTGCCGGGCGCTGCGAAGACGCGGGGGCAACCGGTGGGGCAACCACGCCCTGCGCCACGGGAGCGGCGGGCGCAAACATGCCCATCGATGTGCAGCCGGCCAGCAAGGGCAGCGCGGACAGCGCCGCGACGATCAACAGCCAGGCTTTGGATCGGGCGTTCAGCTTACCGATCATCTTCCAGGATCGGGTCGCGCCCCAGTTACCACCTCGGCTCCCCAAGCCGAGCGAGGAGGCGGCAACAGCAGATTTCTGGCCCTTGGGTGCTGGCAACTAGTCTACGAAGCCCTGCACGCTACGCGTCAACCCGATAGGCGACGAGATCAGTCCGATGAAGCGCTGGAGATCGACCGATGGACTGCGGGAGATATAAACCACATCGCGATTATTGATCGGGAAGATCTGGCCGGTCAGCAGGCTTTGGGGGCGTGACATGTCGATCCGGTAAACGATGGGATAGCGCCCTTCCTCGTCCGAACGCATGCCTCCTGCGATCAGTTCGTCGAAACGGGCCGACCCGACCAGGGACTTGTAGACATCGGCGTCCTCGAAGCGGAACACGAAATAGCCCTTGGGATCGGCGGTGGAAACATCGCCGCCTCCAGCCATGGCACTGGCCTCAACCAGGGTCAGGCGCTCGGACCCGAACGGCACCTTGCCCACCTTGGGGGTGGAGCCGAGCACGGTAAAGGTCTGAGGCTCGTGAGAAAGATAGATCTGGTCCCCTGGAGCCGCATAGACATTCTCGCCGGGAGAATCGAGCAGCAGTTGCAACATCACCTTGGCCGAGACATTGCCGCGCGTGACCGTGACCGCCGTATCATAGGGCGGGTGGCCAGCGCCGCCGGCCATGGCAATCACTTCGGTGATGCGATTGCCCGATTGCTTGAGCGGAATGATGCCCGGCGCGCCGACATCGCCATTGACCGCCACGGTGCGCGATACATTCTGGCTGATGGAAACCGTCGCGTCGGGCTCGATAGCCTTGTTCTGCAGCGCACCTACGATGGCCTGGCGTGCCTGTTCCACGGTTTTGCCCGCAAAGCGGATGGAGCCGACATAGGGGATCGATGCGGTTCCGTCGGGCTGCACGGTAACGGTGAGTGGGGTCGCCTTGCGCTCGGAGGTGGAAAACAGGCCGTCGGCCCCCGCCTCGTAGATCACCACCTCAAGCACGTCCCCCGCCCCGACCACCGCCGTGGAGGTTTGTCCGCCGGCACCAAAGCGGCGCTGGAACTGCGCCGTGCGGAAATCGGCAATGATGCGCGCATTGTCGTAGGTGAGGTCCACGAGCTCGAACACCACGTCGGACGCAGTGTTGCCGCTTGCCTTGATCACCGTGTTCGTCAAGGGTCCGGTGCTAGCTACACAAGCGCTCAGGGCCAATGCTGTTGCAACAACGCCGAGCAGATTTAGCAGAGAGCGGCCGACTACCATACGGATTTCCTATAGCAAGCCCCGACCGATACACCAGTGCCGCGAACCTTGTCCATCATCAGCGACAAGCCTGACGGAGAGCGATTAACAATGTGGCGGGAGGGACACTGTTGGGCATGCACATCTGGGATTATCTTCATGGGACAGTCACTTCCGGCGGATTCATGGCGCTTGGATGGCAATAAAGTCGGTTTGTGGGCCGCAGGCATGAACACTGCTTTTGTTGAGCGGTTGTCCCCAGCTGCCGAGCTGCGACAAGCGCCGCTCCGGCGCCCGGCCGGCCCCAATCCATGACCCATGTCCTGCTCACGGTCCTGGTGCAGCTCAGCCTCGGCCTTGCCCTGCGGCGCTGGTTGCTGGGCGGGCTGATGATGATCGCGTTCTATCTGGGGCGAGAGATCACGCAGGCGGAGTATCGCTGGATCAGTGCCTTTGGAGCGGGGCGACGGGCCAACATGCCGTGGTGGGGCGGGCTCGATCCCCAGGCGTGGAACGCCAAGAGCGTTCTTGATGTGCTGCTGCCCGTTCTGGCGGTTCTGGCAGTTTATTTCACGGCCCGGATCCTGGGCCCGGCGGGGCAGCCTCGCTCAACCGAGCAACGCTAGCGAGCACCGCTTCGGCCTTGCCGCTGTCGCTTTCCAGCGCGATTCCGGCATAGCGCGGATACAGCAGATAGGCCCCGGCAAGCACTTGCAGCGGGGTCAGGCGCCGCGTGCGCCGGGCAACAGGCAACCGGTCCTGGGTGATGCCCCAGCCCGAATAAAACGGCGTTCCCATGGTGACCACTGGCTTGCCGCGCAACGCAGCTTCAAATCCTGCCAGGGAGGTGACGGTATAAACCAGGTCGGCATTGTCGATGCAGTCGGCGATGCCGAATTCGGGCCCCAGCACGGTGCAGAGATCGGCAACCAGGCGGGGATTGGAGTAATGGGGCTTGGCGTAAGCCAGCGATTCGGGATGCGGGCGGTAAAGGATCTGAGCGCCCGGATTTTCCCTTGCCGCCAGCAGGACCAGCGCATTGCCGCTAAGGGGCGCTTCGGCGCCGTAGCGAATCGACAGGTCATCTTCGACCTGTCCGAGCACCAGCACATGCCTCACTCCTGGGCGCAGGAGGTCGGCAACCCGCCGAGTGCTGGCGAACATGTATTTGGTCAGCCCCTGCCCCACCATCCTGTCCGCAAGCTCCGCTGCCGCCTTCATCAGCGGCCGGTCAGCGTCAAAATCATGGGACGCCAGAATCGCCTCTAGGCGCGAGGGACGAAGCCGGTCGAAATGCATGGCCTGATCATCGAAAACCAGGCTGAACGGACTGCTGCGGTCCGCCCCCAGTCCGACCGAGCGGATGAACCCGTCTTCGACAAAGGTCAGAGGTATGCCGTTGCGCGAGCAAAACAGCGCAAGATCCGCCGGTGCCCCGTAGCTCCAGGTAAAGACATGCGGCTGGTTGTAGCTGGAAATGCTCTCGATAAGCTCGGTCGACAAGCGCGCCGTATGGGACAGAACCACCGCATTGTAGCCCGGCAAATAGTCCAGGATGAAGGTCTTCCAGCGCGCAAATCCCACCAGCAGCGCCGTCGGCTTGCCGGGGCCCAGGTTCTCGCGCCGGCTGCGCCATTTGGCGTTGGTCTGCCGGTTGAGCGCCGCGTCCACGAAATAGCGGCCGGGATGGCGGATAAGCTTTGCCAGCTTGCTCATGCGCACTCACCGGGCGGCGGGACACCAGGGCCGACCTGAGTTGACGGCTCGCTATGGACTGAACTAAGCACCGAACGCTCCAACAGAGTATCGGCGGATAGATGATTAGAATCGACTGCTCGGTCAACCTAACGATCGCACCGGCCGAACTGGTGCAAATTGGCCGAAGTGCCCTGCGAATTGAGGCTGCGGCGATAGCCGACTTCGCCGAATTCTTGGGCGAACAGTTCGTAAAAGGCGTCGAATTGCTGACGCAGCCAAGCGGGCGAATCATTGTCACCGGGATCGGCAAATCGGGTCATGTCGCGCGCAAGATCGCCTCGACCCTGTCTTCGATCGGGCGGCCGGCGCTGTATATCCACCCTTCCGAAGCAAGCCATGGCGACCTTGGCATGATCGGGGAAGGCGATGTGCTGATGGCGCTCTCCAATTCGGGCGAAACGGCCGAGCTGGGCGATATCATCGGCTACTGCGAAAGCCGGGCCATTTCGATCCTGGCCATTGTCGGCAATGGCAACAGCACCCTGGCGCAGCGCGCGCGGGTGGCGCTGGTTTACGGCATGGTCAAGGAAGTTTGCGCCAATGGACTGGCGCCCACCACGTCCACCACCCTGGCCATGGCCATAGGGGACGCCCTCGCCGTGGGGGTGATGACCGTGCTTGGCACTACATCGGAAAGCTTCCGCCTCTACCACCCCGGTGGGCGGCTGGGCGCAAGTCTGCTGAAGGTTCAAGACCTCATGCATTGCGGCGACAGGCTGCCATTGGTGCGCCATGACATGTTCATGAAGGACGTCGTGGTGATCATGTCGGCCAAGGGCTTCGGTGTTGCCGTCGTGCAGGACGAAGACGGACGCATTGCCGGCCTGATCACGGATGGCGACATGCGCCGCCATGTCGAAGTGCTCTGGGACAGCCGGGCGAAGGATCTGGTCAGCGCCCGCCCGATCACCGTGTCGCCTAGCCTGCTGGCAAGCCGTGCCTTGGAAATCATGACAGAACGAGGCGTCACCAGCCTGCTTGTGGCCGACGAGGCCAACAACGAGACGGGTTTGATTCACATCCACGATTGCTTGCGGGCAGGGTTATAAATGGCGGTTATCATCATTCCGGCGCGCTATGCGTCGACACGTTATCCCGGCAAACCGCTGGTCCAGCTGCGCGACAGCACCGGCGCCAGCAAGTCGCTGATCCAGCGCAGCTGGGAAACCGCCAGGCAGGTGTCGGGCGTGGATGCCATCTATGTCGCTACCGACGACGAGCGCATCGCCGATGCTGCCATGGCGTTCGGGGCCGAGGTCGTGATGACTTCAGTGGAAGCGCGAAACGGCACCGAGCGATGCGCCGAGGTGGTCGACAAGCTCGGATTATCGGCCGATCTGGTGATCAACCTGCAGGGCGATGCCCCCCTGACCCCGCCATGGTTTGTCGAGGCACTCATCGACAAGCTTGCCGCAGCCGGGGATTTCCAGGTAGCGACCCCGGTCTTGCGTTGCGACGCTCAAACCTATGCAAACTTCATGGAAGATCGCCGCGCCGGCCGAGTGGGCGGCACAACTGCGGTCTTCGGCAGCGACATGCAGGCGCTCTACTTTTCCAAGGAAGTGATTCCCTATCTCGGCAAACCGCCAGCCGAAAGCGACCCGGTGCCGGTGTTTCATCATGTGGGGGTTTATGCCTATCGCCCGGCGGCGCTGCTTGCCTATGGCAGCTATGCCGAAGGGCCGCTCGAGCGCTGCGAGGGCCTCGAACAATTACGGTTCCTGGAGAACGGCACGCCGATGCTGTGTGTCGAAGTTGAAGCACGCGGCCGGGTGTTCTGGGAGCTCAACAATCCGGTCGATGTAGCACGAATCGAGGCTGTTCTGTGAGTAACGAAATGCCCAAGCGCGTAACGGTCGGCGAGATTGAGATTGGCAATGACCTTCCTTTCGTGCTGATCGCCGGGCCCTGCCAGATCGAGAGCCGGGATCATGCCATGTTCATGGCCGAGCAGATCGCCGCGGCGTGTTCCCGGGCCGGCGTGCAATTTATTTACAAGTCCAGCTACGACAAGGCCAACCGCTCCAGCATCAGCACGACGCGGGGCATCGGCATGGACAAGGGCCTGGAGATCCTCGCCGAAGTCAAAGCGGCGTTCGGCTGCCCCGTCCTGACCGACGTCCACGACGCCGACCAGTGCGCAGGCGTGGCCGAAACCGTGGACGTCCTGCAGATCCCGGCCTTTTTGTGCCGGCAGACCGATCTGCTCCTGGCAGCCGGAGAAACGGGAGCCGCGATCAACGTCAAGAAGGGGCAGTTCCTGGCCCCGTGGGACATGACCAATGTTGCGGCAAAGATCGCCAGCACCGGCAATGAGCGCGTGCTGCTGTGCGATCGGGGCACCAGCTTTGGCTATAATACCCTGGTGTCCGATTTCCGCGGCCTGCCGATCATGGCGCGGACCGGATATCCGGTGGTGTTTGATGCCACCCATTCGGTGCAACAGCCGGGGGGTAACGGAACCACCAGCGGCGGGCAGCGGGAATTCGTTCCGGCGCTGGCCCGTGCAGCCGTGGCCGTCGGTGTTGCGGCGCTGTTTGTTGAAACCCATGAAGACCCCGAATCGGCTCCGAGCGATGGTCCCAACATGATCCCGATCAACGAGCTTGAGCCGCTGCTGCAGCGTTTGCAGCGGATCCAAGCAGCTCTCGCGTGAGCCTGAGGCAGTTCCTCGCCAACCGGTGCCTGTATTGGCCCAAGTTACGGGGAGCCAATAACAGGATCACGCTGGGCAGCGGGGCGCGCCTGTTCGGCTATGTGGAAATGCGCGGGGAGAACAACCGCGTCCTGCTCGCCGAGGGCGCCTATTTCAGCGGCAGGATCCTGGTGAAAGGGAAAGGGCTGACCCTGTCGATCGGGAAGGACACCAGCATGCGCAACTCGTACCTGCTGGTGCAGGAAGGGGCTGACCTGACCATTGGTGCCGATTGCCTGTTTTCGCGCGAAGTGGAAATCCGCACCAGTGACGCCCATTCCCTCGTGGATGCGGCCACGGGAAAGCGCATCAACAAATCGGCTCCGGTCGTAATCGGCGATCATGTCTGGGTCGGCGCCCGCAGTTTCATCAGCAAGGGCAGCGTTATTCCGGCCAATTGCGTGGTGGGTGCGATGAGCTTTGTGAACAAGCGCTTCGAGCACGAAGGTGTTGTGCTGGCCGGGGTGCCGGCCAGGGTGGTGCGGGAAGGCATCACCTGGTACCGGGAGCGCCGCAACAGCTTTCCGGCCCTCGACTAGCCGATCAGGGCCTGGGCCACCGCAAAGGCATCTGCTGGCCGGCCGGTGGCCGTGTCAATGTAGCGGGCATAAAGCAAATAGGCGGCAGCCAGCACCTCGTCGACGCTGCGCTTGCGGCCGCGGCGCGAATTGGACATCTTGTCGTTGGTGATGCCCCAGCCCGCATAGAACGGCATGCCATAGCAGGTCACCGGCTTGCTCCTCAGCACCGCCTCGAAGCCCAGCAGGGAGGTCATGACGCAAACCTCATCCACTTGCAGGATGGCCTGGTCAGCGGCAAGATCGGCGGCAATGTAGTCGGCGTACTGCAACACCTGGTGTGGGGCGATCCAGCCGGCGCGCCTGCCAAATTCCACGTCGGGATGGGGCTTGTAGATCAGGTAAGCGCCGGGGTGGTCGGCGCGAACCTGCCGGAGCAGGGACAGGTTGGAGGCCACTTCACCCGTTCCAAGCTTTATGGACGCATCGTCCCCGACCTGCCCGACAACGAGCACGGCACGCTTGCCCGCAGGAACCGTGAGGGTGCCGCTGCCCCCGACATTGTATTTGCTCAAGCCGCGCTCAACCACGAGCCGACGCAACTTGCCCGCCTCGGCCACCCGATCCTGCCCGATGGTTCCATGCTGCAGCAGGTGCTCCAGGTCCGAGGGCCGCGTGGCGTCATAGTAGATCCCGCGGCGGTCGATCACCAGCGAGGCCGGGGCGATGTGCCGGGAGCCCAAGCCCCGGGAGCGCAGGAAGCCGTCCTCCATATGCAGCAGGGAAATATTGCCCTCAGAGCAGGTCTGGCGCAGCCAGGGCGTGCTTTTGGAAGCCCAAACCAGAACCTCCGCCTCGAGCGACGCGGCGACCGCAAGGGCCTTGGTCGCTGAGCGGCAGAATACGGGCCTGTAGCCTTCCGCCTCGAGAAAGGCCGCGACAGCCCGGCGCTTCCAATAGGCCATCCCCAGGCACAGGAGCGGTCGGAGGCCGGTCGGGTCTCGGACGGGCAATTTGTAATGACTACCGGAGTGCGCTACCACGAGGGCGCAAGTTTCCAAGAGTGATCCGTGATCGATAGTCGCCTTACCAA
>JAQGKH010000090.1 GCA_028290225.1 Devosia sp.
CGACGCCGCTGCATCGCTGCGGGATGCCTATGCCGAATTGCTCTGGTCGGGGCGGCCGGCGCTGCCGGTGCGCCGGAACGGGCAGATCGTGGGGCAGGTGACGCGGGAAGCGCTGGCCCGGCTCGCGGCGCGGCCGCAATGAGCGTCGGCACGGCAATTCGGCTGCTGGCGCTGATCGTGCTGGTGGTGTTTCTGCTCAGGCCCGAGCTGTTCAGCGGGGCTTTCGCCCTGTTCACCAAGAACGGGCAGCCGGCTATCTACAGCCAGGGCAGCCTGCTCGACATCACGCTCAATCACCTTGCCATCGTACTGGGTGCGACCATGGCCGCAACGGTGGTTGCCGCAGGCCTCGCCATCCTCGTGACCCGACCGTTTGGCGCTGAGTTTTTGCCCTTGTGCCGGTCCGTGGCCAATCTCGGCCAGACCTTTCCCCCGGTGGCGGTGCTGGCCCTGGCTGTGCCGGCGCTGAACAGCTTTGGCACGGCGCCGACGCTATTGGCGCTGTTTCTTTATGGCTTGCTGCCGATCTTCGAGAACACCTTGACGGGGTTGAGCAATTTGCCAGCCGCCGTGACGGATGCGGCTAACGGCATGGGGATGACGGGCTGGCAGCGGCTCGTGCAGATCGAACTGCCGTTGGCCCTGCCGGTGATCCTGGCCGGGGTGCGGTTGTCGACGGTGATCGCCCTGTCGACCGCCACCATCGGCTCCACTGTCGCGGCGCGCACCCTGGGTGAGGTGATCATCGCCGGGCTGCTGTCGGGCAACACGGCCTTTGTGTTGCAGGGCGGGCTGGTGGTGGCGGTTCTGGCGGTGCTGATCCATGATGGGCTGGCCGCCATCGAGCGCGTGCTGCTTGTGCGGACGGGGCAGTTGAGGCGGTGATGTGGCCATAACCCGGCCAGCCTGAGCGGTTCATGGACACAGACATGAACGCATTCTGAACGGCTCGGTAAGCACTGGTTCAATGCAACGGCGTAAGGTGCATCGAAACGGACCTGGATCGAGGCGCAGCCATCATGAACAAGCGACAGGAGAAGCTCTTGCTCGCGGTCCTTTGTGGCCTCGTCGTCACCGCCGCGGCCGGCTTTGTCGTGCAGCCCGCCAATGCGGCCGGTTATCAGGTCGAGCAACTGGCTGAGGTGAGCGGCGTTGGCCGGTGGGACCAGCTCAATGTGCGCCGCTGGCCCGCGCCCCATTCGCGCCAGGTCGGTGCCTTTGAGCCTGGGGTGCATGTCTGGGTAGAGCGCTGCATCGAGATGGATGCGGGGGCCGACTGGTGCCTCGTCGATCGCGGGCCAACCAGGGGCTGGGTCAATTCGCGCTTTCTGACGCTGTCGGGCGACGCCGACATTTAATCCCCGGTGCTCCCGGTGCATTGACAATAGCGGCTGGTTCCTGTTCGCAGGGCGCAACAGCCGGAGTCTTGCCATGGATGCCAATCCCGTTCTTGCCCAGACCACGCGGGGCAACTGGGTCGAAAACCTGCATCGCGGTGCCTTTGCGGTGGTCGATGCCGAGGGGCGGGTGATCGCGTCGGCCGGCGACATCGAGCGGCCGGTGTTTCCCCGCTCGGCGATCAAGTCCATGCAGGCACTGGCGATCTTTGGCAGCCAGGCCATCGGCAAGTTCAATCATACTCCCGAGGAGCTGGCACTGGCCTGCGCCTCCCACCATGGCGAAGAGCCGCATGTGAGCGGGGTCGCCCATTTGCTGGAGCGGCTCGGCCTTTCGGCCCGGGATCTGGAATGCGGGGCGCATCAGCCAACCAATAGAGCGGCGCGCGAGGCGCTGCGCCAGGCGGGGGCACAACCCAGCGCGCTGCACAACAACTGCTCGGGCAAGCATGGCGGCATGTTGAGCGTCGCCCTGGCCATGGGCGTGCCGACAGCGGGCTATGTGGAGCGCGACCACGCCGTGCAGCAGGCAGTGCGGACGGCGGTGGAAACCGTGATCGGGGAACCGCTGAGCCAGGACAGATGCGGCACCGATGGCTGCTCCATCCCCACCTTTGCCGCCCCCTTGCGAGCGTTCGCGCGTGGTTTTGCTGTCATGGCAACAGGCAAGGGGCTGGCGCCCGAAATGGCGGCCGGTGCGCAGCGATTGTTCGATGCCGCCACCGCCCACCCGCTGCTGGTGGCGGGAACCGGTCACGCCGATACGCGGATCATGTCCGCCTTTGGCGGCCGGGTGATGCAAAAGATCGGCGCTGAAGGGGTGCAATGCGGCGCCATTCGCGACAAGGGCTGGGGCTATGCGCTCAAATGCGATGACGGCAACATGCCCGCTTCGCAGGCGATGCTGGCGGGTTTGCTGCTGGCCCATGCCGATCCCGACAGCGAGCAGCGCGCGGTGCTCGAATCGATTGCACGCCAGCCCATCAAGAGCGTCCGGGGCGCGACGGTGGGATGGCTCGCGCCGGCCGGTCCGCTGGCCTGATCACAGCGCGACTTGTCCCCCTTGTCGCCGGACAGCTATAAGGGCCCACCTTCAGTTCAGGCGAGGCCGATGCTCGACAACGACAAGATCTTCCTCGGAACCAGCACGCAGCCCGAATATCTGGCGCTGCAATATGCCAATCGTCACGGCTTGATCACCGGCGCGACCGGCACCGGCAAGACGGTGACGCTGCAGGTGCTGGCGGAAGGATTTTCGCGGGCCGGTGTTCCCGTGTTCTGCGCTGATATCAAGGGCGATCTGTCGGGGCTGGCGGCCGCCGGCGAGGCCAAACCCGCCTTGCTGGAGCGGGCCGCCCAGATCGGCCTGGGCGAGGGATTGGTGTTCCAAGACGTGCCGACGATCTTCTGGGACCTGTTCGGGCGCCAGGGCCATCCGGTGCGCACCACCATTTCCGAGATCGGGCCGCTGCTGCTCAGCCGGCTGCTCGATCTCAACGACACCCAGGAAGGCGTGCTCAATGTCGCTTTCAAGCTGGCCGACGACGAAGGCCTGCTGCTGCTCGACCTCAAGGATCTGCGGGCGCTGCTCACGGAGATGGGCGAGCGCAGCAAGGAGATCGGGCTACGCTATGGCAATGTGAGCGCCCAAAGCATTGGCGCCATCCAGCGCGATCTGCTGGTGCTGGAGCAGCAGGGGGCGGAAAACTTCTTTGGCGAACGAGCGCTCGATATTGCCGATTTGATGCGCACCGACCGCGATGGGCGGGGCTTTGTTTCGGTGCTGGCGGCGGACGAGCTGATGCGCTCGCCCCGGCTCTATGCGACATTCCTGCTTTGGCTCCTGTCGGAGCTGTTCGAGGAATTGCCGGAGGTTGGCGATCCAGCCAAGCCCCGGCTGGTGTTCTTTTTCGATGAAGCGCATCTGCTGTTCGATGACGCGCCCAAGGCGCTGGTCGACAAGGTGGAGCAGGTGGTCAAGCTGATCCGCTCCAAAGGGGTAGGCGTGTATTTCGTGACACAGAACCCCGCCGACATCCCCGAGCCGGTGCTGGCGCAACTGGGCAACCGGGTGCAGCATGCGCTGCGCGCCTATACCCCGCGCGAGCAAAAGGCGGTGCGGGTGGCGGCGGAAACCTTCCGGCCCAATCCCGCCTTCTCCACCGAGGAAGTCATTACGCAGCTGGCGACAGGCGAGGCACTGGTTTCGACCCTTGGCCCCAAGGGCGTACCTTCGGTGGTGGGGCGGACGATGATCCGGCCGCCCGGCGGGCGCATTGGACCCCTGTCGCCCGAGGAACGCCGCAGCATCATCACCGCCTCGCCCGTGGGCGGGCTTTATGACGATGTGATCGACCGCGACTCCGCCTTTGAGGTGCTGGCGCGCAAGGCCGAGCGGCGGCAGGCAAACGCGGAGGACGCCAGCCAAAGGCAGGAGCGGCAGGACGAGGCGCCGCGCGCCCGGCGCTCCACCCGCCAAACGCCGGCGGAAGCGGCGATGAATTCGCTGGCCCGCACCGTGGCCAACCGCCTGGGCAGCGCGCTGGTGCGCGGCGTCCTTGGCAGCCTCAAGCGGGGATGGTGATCATGGCCGAACCTCATGCTCCGGGCCTGACACTGGCCGTGTTTGCTTCTGACAAGGGCCCCGGCGATGCCGAGCGCTCCAGCATCATGAGCCAGGCCGGCAGCTATTTCGCGCGGCGCGGCGCGGGGCTGGTATGCCTGGCCGAAAACGGCGTGTTGCCGGTGCCCCTGATCACGGCCGCCCGGGCGGCCGGAGGCAGGGTGCAGATCATCGGCGACGACAGCATCGTGTTGCCGCCGGCGCTCGACGGCGTGCCGCTGGAGCTCATTGCCGCGAGGGCGGAACGGGCCGCCCGGGTCGGGGCACTTGCCGACGCCTTGGTGGCGCTGCCAGGATCGCTCCAATCCGTATCGGCTCTGTTCACCACCTGGACGGCAGCCAAGGCCAATGGCCTGGTGCGCCCCGTGGTTATGCTCAATCGCCATCGCGCCTTTGAGGCAGTGCGCGGCTATGCCGCCGATGTGCTGTCGCACAGCCTGCCGGGGCATGAACGGATCGTGCAGTTTTCCGATTCGATCGAGGATGTGTGGGCGCGCGTCAGCCGCCTCGTCAACGAGCGCTAAAGCTGGGGAGCCGGCTGGCGGCGCTCGGGAAACAGCTGCACCACATTATCGCTGGAGCGGCGGCTCGGCAGCGGCTGGGGCGCCTGGCCCGGCAGCCTGTTGCGCCGTTCGGGCCCGCGATAGGTCGGCGAAACCACTGCACCCGCGCCAGAGCGCAGCCGCGCCTGCACGCGCTGCAGCAGGTGGCGCGGCGACATCGGCTTGATCACCACTTCATCAATGCCGGCGCTGATCGCCTGGTGCCGCATGGGTGGCGTGATGGAGCGGGTGAGCGCGATCACCGGCACGTCGCGGCACAGGATCGTCAGGTCGAGGCGAATGCCCTCGACCATCTCATAGGCCGGCCGGCCTTCCCGGTCGAAATCCACGATCAGCACATCCACCGGCGCCAGGCGCATATAGGTGAGCAGGGCTTCCTCGCATTCGAACTGGCGCACACGCAAGCGCGAATCGCCGGCCAAAACCATCGCCAGCAAGGACGACAGCGCTGTATTGGCGGCGAAAACGGCGACAACTTTGCCCGATAAAGACACGCGCAGAACCCCTAATGGTAAACAAGGGGTTACCACGCGAGCTTGAGTCGGACGACGCCGGGGCGAGCGGATGGCGCACTTTATTGTGGATTAGCGGCGGGCGCGGTGATCCGGCCCAGCAAAAAAGCCCGCCGCAACCGCGACGGGCTTCCATTTTCAACAGCCGAAAGGATCAGCCGCGCGCTTCGGAGAACATCTGCTCGACATGTTCCCAGTTCACCAGGTTGTCGAACCAGGCTTCGAGGTATTTCGGGCGGGCATTGCGGTAGTCGATATAATAGGAATGCTCCCACACATCGACGCCCAGGATCGGCTGGCCGCCATATACCAGGGGCGATTCGCCATTGGCCGTCTTGGTGACTTCGAGCTTGCCGTCCTTGAGCGACAGCCAGGCCCAGCCCGAACCGAACTGGGTGGTGCCGGCATTGATGAAATCGGCGCGGAACTTGTCAAAGCCCCCGAGGTCGGAGTCGATGGCGGACTGCAGCGAACCGGGCAGCTTGTTGCCGCCCCCATTGGGCTTCATCCACTGCCAGAAATGCACGTGGTTGTAGTGCTGGCCGGCATTGTTGAAGAGGCCCTGGTTCTTGCCAAAGCTTTCCTTGACGATGTCTTCGAGGCTCTTGCCTTCCAGCCCCGAGCCTTCCAGCAGCTTGTTGCCGTTGGTCACATAGGCCTGGTGGTGCTTGTCGTGGTGAAACTCAAGCGTTTCGGCCGACATGTAAGGGCCAAGCGCGTCCTTGGAATAGGGCAGTTCGGGCAGTTCAAAAGCCATGAGAAGCCTCCTGTTGGGTGGAAAGTTTTGGGCCGGGTCTAAGCCTATAGGAGCTTGCCCGCGCTGTCGCAATCAGCCGGGCAAAGATTGCTCCGATTGCGCCAGCCCGACACAATCAAGGGCAAAGGCATAGCACATGGCGGTTTCCTTGAGCCGGTCGAACCGCCCCGAAGCGCCACCATGGCCCGCGCCCATATTGGTCTTGAGGTAAAGCGGGCTATCCCCGGTTTTGGTTGCACGCAATCTGGCGACCCATTTGGCCGGCTCCCAATAAGTGACGCGCGGATCGGTCAGGCCCGCCAGGGCAAAGATGGGCGGATATGGCTTGGCGGCCACCTGCTCATAGGGCGCGTAGCTGGCGATGCGGGCGTAATCCTCGGCCGAAAGCAGGGGATTGCCCCATTCGGGCCATTCGGGCGGCGTCAAGGGCAGGGTGTCATCGAGCATGGTGTTGAGCACATCCACGAACGGCACCTGCGCCAGGATTCCGCCCCAAAGGTCGGGGCGCATATTGGCAACGGCGCCCATCAGCATACCGCCTGCCGAGCCGCCCTGCGCCACGATCCGCCCCTTGGCGGTGAAGCCCTGCGCGATCAGCATTTCGGCTGCGGCGATGAAATCGGTGAAGGTGT